>CAMFLN010000631.1 GCA_945957305.1 uncultured Planctomycetaceae bacterium
CCATTGTGCGGCGCGCGGGGTTGTGGGCGTCGCGCGAAAGATCGCCGCGCCGCACCCGCTGGCAAGAGCGTCAAGCGGCGCGAAAAGTGTGGGAAAACCCTGTCGCCTGGCGCGAGGTGAAAACGATCGCCGTGCATCGTCGCATGCGCTGGGCGCGGATCATGGCCCTGGTGATGCTGTGGCTCGTTAGTGCGCCGGTCTGGCTCTCGTACCTGGTCGATTTGATCGAAAGAGGGCATCCCCTGCCCAGCGATCTTAATGCAGTCAATATGACGGTCTGCTGCACAGCGGTGGTCACGTGGTTGCTGATGACTTTGCAAGGCAGTATGAGCTTTGCCTACGAACGCGATCGCAGCACGCTCGATGCTCTGCTAACGACGCCACTTGTGGGGCGAGAGATTGTTGTGGGCAAGTTGGCGGGAATCTTGCGTAGCTCGGCGTTTGCCTTGGCATTTCCGCTGGTGTTTCTGCTGGTCGCGTGGTTGCACGGCGTGATGTCCGGTCGCGCTGCATTTCTTGGAACGGCGATTGTCCTCTGCGGCGCGCTCTTGGCCTCGGCCTGGGGGTTGCTCTGCTCGGTGCAAACAGCCACGGCCGCCAAAGCCGCGACGCGCGCCTTCACCGTGGCCCTGGTCTTGCTCATCGGCCTTCCCGCAGCGATGGGAATGACCTTGAGACTTGAGTATCAACGCCAATTCTTGCCCGTGGCACTGAGCAGCCCTTCGTTCAACTTAAGCTATGCGATCTCCGAGACGCCTTCTCACACGACCCCTAGCGATCGATGGGCCAGCGGATTGCCCTATCAGAAATGGGCAGACCGGCTGTGGTTTGCCTCGGCCTACACGGCTCTAAGTGCGGTCGGGACTGTGTGGTTGTCGCTCATTGCCATCAAGAATATCGATCGGCGACAGCGCGTGGGGCCGCCCCGCCGAGAATGGCGAATTCCACGACGCCGCAAGGCGGTCTAGTTTCCGTGCTGTGCGCGATTGGCAGTCGCCAGGCGAACGACCAGGTCGAGCACCATGGCAGCCACGTCCACGTCGCTGACTGTAGACAGTGCCTGCCAGCCGGGAACGGCGTTGACTTCGATCACGTACAGCGTGCCGTCACTCCCGGGCAGGATGTCGACGCCGGCCAAGGGCGCACCCAGGGCCGTGGCCGCGCGGCGCGCCAAGTCAACCAGTTGATTGTCGGGTGTAAAGCGTTCCGGCGTCGCACCGCGGCTGACATTGGTGCGCCAGTCGTGGGGATTGCAGCGCCGCATCCCCAGGATCCTTTCTCCGGCAACGAACAGGCGCAGGTCACACCCTTCGTGCGGAATGAATTCCTGTAAGTAGATGACCGCGCCAAGTTGTTCGAGCGTACGAAACGCTCGATCGGCGAGCGCCTCGTCACTGACCCGGGTGATGCCCCGCCCTTCGGAGCCAAAGAGCGGCTTGATAACGACGTCGCGATTCAGATCTTGAAACGCGTTCCACGCGTCATGCGCCGTCTGGCAGACACGCGTGCGCGGTACGACGAGCCCGGCGGCCTGCAAACGTGCCGTGGCCAGGTACTTGTCGACCGCGGCTTCAACCGCGCGTGGGGGATTCACGACCGTGACGCCGGACGCTTCCAACCGGTTCAAGACGTCCATGCGAAAGACGACTTGCTCCAGGGAACCTGGTGGCATGGTGCGGACGATCAACGCATCAAGCCGATTCAGTTGAATGGGTCCGGCTGAAAATGACGCGTCCGCCCTGTCGACCAGCGCCGCCAGATCGCGAAAAGAAACGGGCAACACTCGGTGCCGGTCGCCGGCGGCACGTGTGAGATCACGCAAGTACCAACTCGTCGGCGAACCCAGAACTCCGATCTCCATCGTTCACACGCGCTGCTTAAGTGGTGAACGATTTTTCCACAACGTCGGGCAATAATTGCCCAAAGCGGAAGACTCGCCCCGTATCGAGATTCACCAGCGTAATGACCGCGGGGCTAAACAGATGAGGATCGACGCGATAAAAGTCGCGGTTGTATCGCTCGAAGATCGCACGGAACGGCTCGCCGTGATCGGGGGAGGCATTGCTTGGTATGCGAGGGCCAAGCGATTCGATCTCGGCGTCCGAACCGCGTAACCATAACGTCACTTCGCTACCATACAGCACCGCGTCGTTCGTGCGGCCGATCGCTGCCAGATCGTCAGCCGCGACCGGGGGCAGGGGGGCGATGCCGAACCCACTTTCGATGCGACTGACGTCGAAGCCGATCTCCAGCATCTTATGCAGTGCGGTTTCAATCGAGCGCGCGACGATTTGCAGTCCGCCGGCCTGGCTGGCTGTCGGCGCAACGAGCAATGTGACGCGGGGGGCCGGAACGCGGCAGGATTCGGCCACATAGGCGACGACCTCCGCGGGAGGGAGCTTTCGCGTCTCAAGTACGCCGACGACCTCACTGGCACTCTCGCCATGGCCCATCCGAGCGAAAATGTCTTCCTTTTGCGCGGCGGCGCGCATCGGGCCTGAGCCCATGGCGAAAAACTTTCCCTGCGCGATTTGCCAGCCCGCGTATTGGCTGGCCATGCACGCGGCCAGCGGATGATCAGTGCTGACGGCGACAGCCGGTCCATACCACGCCGCCGTCGGGGGGACGAGCGTCACCTCGGCCAAACCGGCGGTGCAGACCCGCGCGAGTTGCAGGCCTGCGGCCAAGCCGCCGCGAGCATGAATGCCGGCGTCGATAATGGTTGCACCGTCAACTTGCGTGACGGCGACGTGCAAATCGTCGGCCTCGGCGATCATTTTTTGACAAATTGCCGCAGCGCGCTGGTTGAGATTCACGGGTTGTCAAGCGTTCGAGGGTGCAAAGATTCTCGCCAAGCGCGAAACGTCAGGCGTTTATGATGCTCTTTCAATCCTTGCCGAGCAATGGGGGGAGAAGTGGTTTGCCCTCCAAGGGAATTTTGGTCTAGAATTCTGCAACGCCGTTTGTCGTGGCAGCCACGAGCCGTGCGCATATCATCACGTCGTTCCATCGCGGAGCCGATCGCTTGGCGAGTCACACTGTCGAAAATTATTTGAAGACGATTTATCAGATCTCCGCCGCGCAAGATGGTAAGCCCGCTGCCACGGGGCAGCTGGCCTCGGCCTTGGGTGTTTCGCCCGGCACGGTGACCAGCATGCTCAAAGCGCTGGGGGACAGTAAGCTGGCGACCTACACGCCGTATGAAGGAGCGCGGCTGACTCCAGCCGGCAAGTCACTGGCCCTGCGTATTCTGCGTCGGCACCGGTTGATCGAGTTGTTCCTCACCAAGACTTTGGACCTGACTTGGGACGAGGTCCACGAAGAAGCCGAGAATATGGAGCACGCGGTCAGTGACCTGCTGGTCGACCGCATTGACTCGTTCCTGGGGTATCCGCCGGTCGATCCGCACGGCGATCCCATTCCGCGCGCTGAC
>CAMFLN010000632.1 GCA_945957305.1 uncultured Planctomycetaceae bacterium
ATGCCAGCGCCGTCAACCTGATCAGCCTCAACAAGAAGTGGTACGAAACGGACAGCTACAAAGACGTCCGCGAATTCGATATCCTCGAAGACAAGAAGGGCGAAGATCCCACTCGCCGCATTCAAAAGAACGACTTGATGCGGCTGGTCACCAAGGGATTGAATCGCAACGAACGGCTGATCATCATCCTGTACTACTACGAAGAGCTCACCATGAAAGAGATCGGCGCGACGCTCGATCTTTCGGAGAGCCGCGTCAGCCAGATGCACAGCTCGATCGTGCAACGGTTGCAGAGCCAACTGGAACGGCGCCGTCCCGAGTTCAGCACCTGATCGCGACAGACGCGGCGCCAACTTCCGCTTATCAAAACGGCCGGACCTCCGGCCGTTTTTTTTTATCTCAGCAAGCGGACGAAGTAGGCGAGGATGGCCACCAGCACAAAGCCCATCGCCAGCGTCGTGAGAATCACGCGGTCATTCAGATAGTCGAGCACGGCACGCGGCTCGGACTCGCGTCCGCTGCCAAAATCGTGCCCGCACCACTCGCAGCGGCGGAAGTATTCCGGCTCGAACGGCTCATCGCAGGTGCCGCAGATCACGAGTTCCGGCATCTCGTCCTGCACCGCGCGCGCCGGCCGATCGCCGGGCGTGAAGTGCGCGCTCGCCGTGCCGCAATAGGGGCAAACCGTCATCCGCGGCCGCTCGCAGTCCGGACAGGCCGGTCCGCGCGCTAGCGTTGATGCACTGTTGCTCGTCAATGTACCCGTGCTCGCTTCGGATTCGGCGCTTTCGTGGCGAAATTCCGCGACAACCTTCTCTGCACGCAGAGCGTCGGGAGCGGCCACGACGACACGCGGACCGATCACGCAGGGGAGCAATTCGTTGGCTCCTTGCTGCAGCCCTTCGTTTTCGATGAAGGCCGGGATGCCGGCGTCGGCAAGCCGGTCGCGCACCAGATAGGCCAAACCCGGCCGGGCATCGGCAAAGATGACAATTTGTCGGTCATCGGTTGTCATACGACCATTATAGGTATCTGCCGTGTGGCCGCATATTGGGACAGGCTGATGCACGTGCTGAATCGGCCCCTTTTTCGAGCTAGACTTGGGGGATACCACGGGGCATGACAACAACCGCGGTTCCTCGCCACGTTCGCACTCATGATCGAAACGCGCACCTACGAAGGAGATGCCGCCGGAATGGCGGAGTTCGCGTCGCGCGTGTGGGGGGCCACCTACGCCGGCAAGATGATGTTGCCGATGTGGGACGCACGGTACTTCGACTGGCAGCTCTTATCCGAGCGGCCCGGAGGACGAGATTTTCTCGTCACAGCCTATGACGGGACGAAACTCATAGGCAGCCTGCTGGGCGAGAAGTTTCGCTTCCGCCTGCACGGACAAGAATTCGACGCCACGATGGGTAGCTGGCTGACAGTGGATCCCGAATACCGACGCCAAGGTGTTGGCGCCTTGCTGTTCGAAGAGCAACGTCGCCGTCATCTCGAGCACGACGCGAAATTCAATCTCGGCTACGGATACACCGGTAACCGGATGAGCATGGGGCCGAAGTTCTGGAAGAGTTTTCCGGACAACACAGTGGTACTTGGCCACGTGGGCTTTTGGGCCCGGATGTTTGATCCTCCCGTCGTTTCGACCTGGGACCTGTCGACGCGTGATCGCATTGGCTCGCGCATTCTGGGCGCATTTCAAACCCGGCATCCGCGACCGCGACTCGCGGGGCGCTATCGTCCTTACCGTGCGGCGGATTTGGACGACTGCTTGCGGCTGTCGCACGGACTGCTCGACCGGGTCGACATGGGCTATGTCTGGACGGCGGAACGCCTGGCGCATCAATTGTCGTATGGTGACATGCCACGCACGCTGGTGGCCGAACAGGACGGTCGCATCGTGGGCTTTGTGAATTGGTACCTGATGGATTTCCTCGGCCGCTTTCCGCTGCCGACAGCGATGGTCGATCTCATGGCCTTTGGCACGATGTCGCTGGGCGAAAGCCGGGACCTGATTTACGCTGCTCTCGACCAGATGGTGCAAGCCGGCGCCAAAGTGGCCCTGGCGCTGCGGCTCCCCTGTTACCCGTTTTGGCCGCTGGCCACGACCGGGTGGATCACCATGCCCCGGGAATTCAGCCTGATTTGTGTCCGCATGGATCCCACGTTTTCGCTCGAGGGGGCACGGCGCTTGCACGTGCATTGGCGTTAGCCGGACGTCGGCTGTGCCCCGTTCGAAGGCCCAGGGTGTTTCACCCTCGCCAGCGGCTGGCTACCATCGACGATGTCTGGTGTGGGGACCAGAACCCGGGTCGCGTCGAGCAATGCTCCATGCGTTATACAATCTTCGACACGTTCACTGACGCGCTCCGCAACGACTGGGAAGCGGTGAGCGATTGGTTTGACGATCCTTACATCGATCCGCGCATGATCGAGGTTGTGCAGCGGACCGTGGCCGGCCCGCGCTGCTTTTGGAACGTGATCGTCTACGACGAGGATGATCGGCCGGTCGCCGTGGCTTGCTTTTATGCCGAGCGCACGGATTTCCTGATGATGGCGCCCCCTGCAGTGCGTCGTTTCGCCGAGCTTGTGCGGCGCGTGCGGTATCACTTCTTTCGCTTCCCCTTGTTGTTCTGTGGCTTGCCAGCCTCGGCGGGATGGAATCAATTGCGGGTCATGCCCTTTGCCGACTACGCCGCCGCATTTTCGGCCGTGGATCGCGCTCGCAACGAGATTCGGCGCGAAGGCTGGGCCTGGGCCACAATGGCGATGGAATTCGACGACAGTGAATGCGAGCGGCTGGCTCCGCTGCAGCAGGCGGGATACGTTCCCCTCGACAGCCCGCCCATGTACGTACTGCCTGCGGCGGGGCGAAGCTTCGCCGAGTATGTCAGCGAGATGAAAAGTCATTACCGGTCACGCATCACTGCGTCGCGACGCAAGTTCGCCGCGGCAGGAATTCGCGTTGTCCATTATTCCGGGGCCGATGATCTTGAGCACGTCCTGACCGACGAAGTGCACGAATTGTATCTGCAAGTCCTGACGCACGCTGACGTCGTGATGCATCGGTTGGGGCTCGAATATTTTCGCGCGTTAGCGCGTGCGTTCGGCAAAGACTTTCTGTTATCCGTCGCGTACGATCAGGCGCGGCCGGTCGCCTTCGGCTGCGGGATATTTTCCAGAACCGCCTATTATTGGTCGTTTATCGGTTTTGATTACGCGACCAATCAACACACGGATTTGTACTTCAACTTGTTCTACGAAACGCTCGAGCATGTTATGCAACGCCGGCTCGACCGCATTTACCTGGGATCGGACTCCGATCGCTTCAAGCAGCGTATCGGCTGCGTGCCGCAGCGGCGCCGAGTGTTTGTCCGCGCGCACGGCTTGTTCGACCGCATCTTCCAGCGGACCGCGCATTTCTGGA
>CAMFLN010000633.1 GCA_945957305.1 uncultured Planctomycetaceae bacterium
GACACGCACCGGGCTGAGTACCAGCAGGAGCGAGGTGGGATTGCCGCTCTTGTCGTTCGAGTCGTCGCCTGCTCCTGAGTAGGGAGGCGCGAGCGCCCCCTCGCCACTGTGCAAAACCTTGTACAGCAGACGACCGTGACGCGCGGAGTCTTCTTCGTTTTCGCCCAGATGAGTCTCGCGGAGATTCATCTGGTATTCCAATTGCAGACCGCCCCCATCGGCCACGGTCCACACGGCGCCCCCGACGGCGGCGAGCGCAGTCACGACGCGATTGAGAAATTCGCCGTAGAATTCGGCAGCGCCAATATCCTGGCGCGCAAGCTGCGCAATCTCATTCACCAAACTGCGAATCTGCTGTTTGGTCTGCTCTACCAACTCGGGATTGATGACCTGATCAGTACTCATAGGCGCGCTCGACATCCAGGCCCCTGATACGTGGCCGGCCACCGATTACTAGCAGCCCCCATTACGGAGGGGGCGCGTGACTGGTTCGCTGTTCACTCAGAAATCGTTACATGCCGCCGGAAGGCCGCAGACAGGGTCACAGGCATTATCTCAAGTCATACGCCGAAAGTCCCTAGTTGGTCGGGATTTCCGCCGTAAAGTGCCAATCGCGGCGCAATCCGCTCGGTACACGGGCAGAACCCCCGGATCGCTATAATGGGAAAAAACCCTCACAACTCACTTATTCGGTCGCTGCCCGGCCCCGGGAACTGGGAAAATCGGCTTGGTGCAGAAAGCTTGCCAGTTTTGCCAGAATTTCGGCCCCTCAGTTCGGACGCGACAGTAACTGCTCGAAGAGCCGGGAACCACTAGCGGCAACTGGGCTCGGGATCACCCGGCCGAGGATGACCACCTCACTAGGCGTTGGCCTCTTGCAAGGGGGCGGTCGCAGTATCTCGCTTCCCCGGGGGGCACTCTGGTAAATATAGGGGCATCGCCGCCGAGCATTCAAGAAAAATGCAGTCGCCTGCCGGCCTGTAATGGGCCATTGTTCTGAGCCCCCGGCTTCTGCAATGATGCCACGTGGAGTTAGACTGGCGAGGGACCGTCGTTCGCACGGTCGCCTGACGAAGCCGACATACCTTTCTCCACCCCGTCTTGCCTAGGTAATGCCGCGAGAGCGGCGCCAGCGACTTCCCATCTATGCGCATTTTGCTTGCCAGCCATAGCTCGATCGACGACCCACTGGGCTTGCGGCGCGTGGCCCTGGGTTTGCAAGCGGCGGGGCATTCTGTGCAGGTCATTGATGTGGATACCTCCAGGCTGACGGATGCTCGCATCCCCACGCGGCGCATCGTGGCAAACGCTGCCGATTCCGCGGCGGACCTGCCGTTCGCCGCGCCCGGATTTAACACCGGCAGACCGGGCGAGTTTACGTTTGCCGCTCTGCACGACGATCAATTGGCCGCGTATCGGCACATCTTGCGGCAGGTCCTCGACGAGCAAGTGGCCTCTTTCGACCCGCAGATCATTCATTGCGATCATATCTGGATTTTTGCGCATCTGGCATTGGAATCAGGGGTGCCCTACGTCACCACCGCCGGTGTTGAAGAGTTGGCCGCGGAAAACCGCGCCGAGCGATTCGACGCCCTGGCCGTGCAAGCCGCGGAGAATTCGGGACGCGTCATTGCCGCCGACGCGCAGCTTGCGCGCGGCGTGCAAGAACGTTTCGGCGACCTCGAGGGGCGGATCGTCATCCTGCCTGGCCTCGCTCAATCGACCGAGGTGTTATCCCTCGATAGCGCGCAGGCGCTCGTCGATATTTACGGCGAAGTGCTCGACCAACGGCTGGGGCGCCGCTGGCGCGCCTGAAGTTCGGGCCGCGCAAACGCGGCTGCTGCAGTGCGCTCGGCCTGCGGAGTATACTGGCAACGCCGTGCATCATTGTCGATCGGCCAACGCGTCGGTTGGCGCCCCGGGGATTCCATGGACCATGACCGAGAAGCCTGACGACATTTGTCCCCGTGCCGAGGTCCTGCCGCCGCAGCCGACGCAGCCCTTGGTCCCACCGCTCTTTACAGCCGCGGTCTATCGTTGCGAAAGCATCGCGCAGGCCGATGCTGTGCTCGGTGGCGAGTTGTCAGGGTACGCCTATGTCCGCGATGGTCATCCGAATGCGGACTTGTTGGCGGAAAAATGCAGCCAATTGCACGGCGCCGAGAAGGCAGCGATTTGTTCGTCGGGCATGGGCGCGCTGGCGGTCGCCGTGTTGTCGCAGTTAGCACCCGGCGATCACGTCGTGGTCAGCAACCAACTCTACGGCCGCTCGCTAACTCTGCTGACAAGTGAATGCGCGCGGTGGGACATTACCAACTCCATTGTCGACGTCTGCAACCTGCAGGCTGTGCGCGCGGCGCTCGGTGGCAATTCGCGGCTGGTCGTTGTCGAAACGATCGCCAATCCTCTGTTGCGCGTCCCCGACCTGTCGGCGCTTGGCAAACTGGCGCGAGAAACTGGTGCCCGTCTGCTGGTGGACAATACGTTTGCCAGTCCCGCGCTTTGTCGCCCCATAGAGTACGGCGCCGACCTGGTGCTGGAGAGTCTGACCAAGATCATGTCGGGGCATAGTGACGTCTGCCTGGGATTGCTCTGCGGGCGCGAAGAGTGTTGGTCGCGCGTGCCCAGCGTCTTATCGACCTGGGGGCTTACGTCGAGTCCGTTTGATTGTTGGATGGCCGGCCGCGGGCTGGGGACGATGGCGCTGCGCGTCGAACGTGCTGCGGCCAATGCCCTGGAGGCGGCGCGTTATCTGGCGCAGCAGCCGACGGTCGAAGCCGTCTACTACCCCGGTCTGCCGACACATCCAGATCACGAAATTGCCACACGCCAGTTTGCCGGCCGCTACGGCAGTATTGTGAGCTTTACGTTGGCCGGCGGGCGCGCTGCGGCGGATCGTTTCATTCACGCGGCACGCGCGATTCCTTTTAGCCCGTCGCTGGGGGATTTGAGCACGACATTGTCGCATCCGGAATCGACGAGCCATCGGGGACTTTCAGCCGCGGATCGCGCCGCGCTGCGAATCACGGGAGGCACGATCCGGCTGTCTCTGGGGATCGAGTCCGCCGCTACGGTGCTAGCGAGACTGGCCGAGGGGCTAACAAGCGTGTGACCGCCGGCACCTGGTTTCTGCCGCCGGGCGTGGATGTTCCGTAGGGGCGGACGAGCCCACGGCGACAGACAAAATGGCATGTCGCCCAGGGCAGGCCAAGGAGATTCGGTCCCCAGACGTGCTAGACGCCCCTGCCCAGCGGGGTATGATATTGGGGCTGTAGGGCGTGCGTGGCGTGCGTGGATTTCTCTTTGTGGATTGCGGAGTTGTGTATGGCGGAAAAAGAAAAAGAAGAAGCTTTGGAAGTCGAAGGGGTGGTGACGCAAGCGCTCGCTAATACCCGCTTTCGTGTAACGCTCGACGGTGGCCATACGGTGA
>CAMFLN010000634.1 GCA_945957305.1 uncultured Planctomycetaceae bacterium
CCTTTTGAAAGACCTGGCGTCCGACCGCGGCGTCGTGCTGCGCTTGAGCAAATCCGGTGCGCCGCGCGTCGACCAATTGCGTAATCCGGGCGTCAGTCGGCGGCAAATCGGCCGTCAGCTTAGCGAGCCGTTCATTCAATTCAGGCAATTTGGCCGCGGTCAACTTTTGCTCGACCGTCGCGTCCTTGAGCAGTCGCGCCGAACATCGGCCGGCCGTTACTTCAGCGAGTAAGGCTTCGCCGCCGTCGGCGTTCCCGGCCAGGCTGCGGGCGATTTCGATAGCCAATCGATCGGGAGCCGCGCGCAACTCTTCGGCCAAGATCGCACGGGCCGCGGGGAGGTTTGTGCTTGCTAGGGCCGCCGCCGCTTTTTGCCGCACCGGCATGGCATCCGTCGCGTCGGCCAAAATCGCCTGCGCAACGGTCAGCGCACGAGCGCCGTCGTTGGCCACACAGGCGTCAATGGCCGCAACCCGCGCCTCGGGCAACTTCGAGTCACGCCCGGCGAGCGCCGCCAGTGCGTCAAACGCCGCGGTGACGTGCAGCTGCCGGGCCAATTCGATTCCGCGATCGACAAGCGGGCGATCGGCCTGCGTCAATAACAGCGTCGCGACGCGCGCGGCCCAATCGTTGGTCGTCTGCGGCAGCGGCTTGCCGCGCTCCTGTGCGGCGCGATTGAGTGCGAGGAGAACGGATTGTTGACGCGTGTAAGAGCCAGCTCCCACAGCCTGCGCTCGCCGGGCGACATCGACGAAACTTTCCTCGGCCGTATAGCGCAACGCGTCGTGTAGATACTCAGCCAATGGGCCGTCATCGACCGCGTGATTCTCGGCGAATGACAGCAGGAATGCTCCCGATTCGGCGGTGCGCACGCCCAGGCTGACATTGGCCAAGCGCGCCGCGTACTCGGGGTGAGCCTGCAGGAGCGCGGCCAGCTGTCCGTAAGTACCGGGCGACGACAGCTGATCGCGCAGGGCCATACGCAGCGTGTGGATCAAGTGCGTGTCGTCGCCGGGTGTTTCGCTCCACAGCGCCAGTAGCGGTTCGACATTCTCGACATGCGGATGACGCGATAGGGCATCGGCCGCTGCGCGCCTTACGAATGGTTCGGCATCACGCAGCTTGCCGCGGACAAGGGGAAATAGCGCCTGAGAATCGCTGTCCCAGGCGGGGCGCTCGGCCAAGGCCTTGACCAGGTGCACGCGCACCAAGCGCGAAGGGCTGTTCGACAGTCGTTCAATGATTTCTCGCGATAACCCTCCCGGGGCGCCGCGTTCCACGAGCCACATGGCGTGCGACTGCCGCGCGGCTGACGCATCGTCTGTCGCTGCGACTGCCAGCAGCGGCTGCAGCTGCTCGAGCACTTCCGGCGACGCCAGCCGGTCCGCCAGCTGCTCGCTGGCCAGGACGCGGACCGTCAAGTTCGGGCTGTCGAGCAAGTCAATCAACCAGGAGCTGCGCAGGCGCGTCAGATCAGGCATCGGCTGCAGCGGCTCGGCGGCGGCCTGCTCAGTCCCGGTGTACACAACGCGCCAGATACGTCCCAGGCTGCGGTCGCGGCGAGGGTGGGTCAGCGGAACTTCATAGTGCCCGATGATGCAGTTGTAGAAATCCGCGATATACAGCGCGCCATCCGGACCCAGCTTGATATCGACGGGGCGAAACCAACCATCGTCGCAGGTGATAAAGTCGGGTTGTTCGATCGCCTTGTAGGTCGACCCGTGCGGTTCCAGCCGATCATGATTGACCCGGCCGGTGACCGGATTGCCGATGAAGACCGTGTCACGGTATTCGGCCGGGAAATGATCGGCCGCGTAGTAGACGACCCCGGCGATGCCTGTCGAACCATGAAAATGCTCGATCATCTCGGGACCGTAACCCAAGCCGTCGTGAGGTTTCCCAAAGCTCGGATACCAGGCGCCGCGCAGAAGCATGTACAACGGCTTGGTGTGACAATCCGAGGAATACAAATTACCGAGTGGATCCATCGCCAGCCCGAAAGGATTGACCTGGCCATGCGTAAACTGTTCGACGTGTGAGCCGTCAGGGCGGAAGCGATAAGTGTTGCCCGAGTTCATTTTCACGGACTGGCCATCCGATCCTTGGACCTCGGAATCGTTCGAGAAGCCGTGACAGGCGTAGACCCAGCCGTCGATCCAGCGCGTGAAGCTGCTAGCCATGCCATGGGTGTCGCGGAAGCCGAATTTGCTGTACGCCGGAACGCCGGGTTGATAGTGTCCGTCGCGGTGCGGATCGGCCGCACGATAGAAAATCAGTGCATCTTCGCGCGGCAAGACGCCGATCGGAATATTGAGGCCCTCGATAACATTGACGACGCGACCAGCCCGGCCATCGGCGCCGATGTCGTCAAAACGCTTGATCACGTCGCGGCGCGGTTGGCCTTCCTTGGCCGGAAAGGGATACTCCTCAGACTGCGTCACGTACAAGCGGCCGTGCACGTCGAAGTTGAGGTTCATCGGCTTACGAATCTCGGGCTCGGCTGCGACGAGCTGGATGGTGAAACCGGGCGGAAGGTGAAACTTCGTCAGCTGCTCGGCCGCGGAAATGGCTTCCGTCGGCGCGACCAGTTGCGGCGAGTCGGATGGGCCATCAGCCGCGCGGACCAGCGACGGTACGCTTATGACGTAGAGGCAGATAGCCAGGCAGGCACAGAGAGGACGATGCATAAGGTGTTCCACGTGATACCGAGGCCGGCCATAGACGCGGGGAGGGCCGGCGATGGGCGGGAGTGCTGACCTCTCGCCGACGAGGTCAATCTGGGACGTTTTGCCTAGTCTAAAATGCCGACTTTTTCGGGGCAAGCTACTACGTCGCGGCAACAGAGCCTATTTGCGCAGTGCTGGCGTTCTGGCAAGTGCATTGTTATTTTCGTGACGTTGCCACTTCCTCGAATCCCGAGCAGACCACAATGTCCGATATTGCCCGCTTCCGGCCGCAGCAGGTTCACTCCAGCGTTTTCCTCGCCGAAGGGGTACGCATCGCGGGTGATGTCACGATTGGCGAGGAATCGAGCGTGTGGTTCAACGCGGTGATCCGCGGCGATTGCGCCGCGATCCGCATCGGACGGCAGTCGAACATTCAGGACAATGCGGTCATTCATGCCGATCCGGGAATACCCTGCACCATCGGCGATGGTGTGACCGTGGGGCATACGGCGATCGTGCATGGCGCCGAGATCGGGGATAATGTCCTGATTGGCATGCATTCGGTGGTCATGAACGGAGCCAAGATCGGCGCTAACTCGATCATCGGCGTCGGAGCCGTCGTCACCGAAGGGACCGAAGTCCCGCCTGGCTCGCTCGTGATCGGCATGCCCGGCAAGGTGAAACGTCCACTGTCGGAAATGGAAATCCAAGGCAATCAGATGGCCGCGGCGCACTACGTCCACAATGCCGCTGATTACAAAGC
>CAMFLN010000635.1 GCA_945957305.1 uncultured Planctomycetaceae bacterium
GCCGGGAACCGATTCCGTCAGCCAACCCGCGATCAGCTTTCCCGCCCGCCTGGCCGGCAACCCGATCATGCCATCGGGTGATGGGTCGGCGGCGACGACACTGGAAGCGGGCGGTCTGGGCACACTCACTTTTCGGCCACCGATAAACCAGTCTGTCGTAGGGTCGGGGCGGTGGAAGGAGGGGCGCTGGACCGTTGTGATGCTGCGTCCGCTGCAGGTGTCCGGTGACTCAGGCGCCCTGGAACTGCGAGCCGGTGAGCGACTGTCCCTTGCTTGCGCGATTTGGGATGGATCCCAGCAGGATCGCGATGGACAGAAAAGAATAACGATCTGGAACGACTTAGAGTTGGAGTCCCCATAGCGGCATGCTACGCAGCCGCTAGATGCTCGCAGTCCCGAGGAGCTTTGCAAACATGGACCGCTCACGACGACGATTTTTGGAAGCGTGCCTGGGTGCCGGTAGTGTGGCGATATTCGCTCCGGGGCCGCGTGGTTGGGCTTTTACGCCGGTGAGCGTCGATAACCCGCTGGGTCAGTATCCCAATCGAGATTGGGAAAGGGTGTATCGAGATCAATATGCTTACGACAGCACGTTTACGTGGATCTGTGCGCCTAATGACACGCACATGTGCCGCCTACGAGCATTTGTCCGCAACGGCGTGATGTTGCGCAGTGAGCAGAATTACGATCACGACCGTTGTGGCGATCTCTACGGCAATACCGCCACGAAAGCTTGGAATCCCCGCGGCTGCGCTAAGGGATTCACAATGCAACGGCGCATCTACGGTCCCTACCGACTGAAGGGGCCTGTCTTGCGCAAGGGCTGGAAGGAATGGGCTGACGACGGCTTCCCCTCCTTATCCGAGAAGCCCGAGTTGCGCACGAAGTACCGCTTCGACGATCGCGGCAATGATGGATACGTGAGGCTTAATTGGGACGAAGTATTTCGCTACGTCGCGGCCGGCTTGGATGCCGTTGCTCGGACCTACAGCGGCCCAGCCGGCGCGGCACGGCTGGCGCAGGATGGCTATGAGCAGGAGATGATCGAGAAGGTCGAGGGTGCGGGAACGCGCACGGTGAAGATCGGATCGAATCTCCCTCTGCATGGAGTGATCGGAAAGTTTGGTATTTACCGTCTGGCAAATCTGCTTGGCCTGCTCGACCACCATGTACGCGGCGTCCCGCCGGAGAAGGCGCGGGGTGCCCGCGACTGGAATGAATACACTTGGCGTGGAGACCAAGCGCCAGGGCATCCGTTCGTCCACGGCTTGCAAACCGCGGACATGGATTTCAACGACATGCGGTTCTCCAAGCTGGTGATTCAGATGGGCAAGAACCTCATTGAGAACAAGATGCCCGAGTCGCACTGGCTGAATGAGGTCATGGAGCGTGGCGGAAAGCTCGTGGACATCGCGCCGGAGTACAACTGCCCCAGCACGAAAAGCGACTATTGGATTTCGGTGCGTCCGGGATTGTCGGACACCGCCGTATTGCTAGGTGTCACGAAGATCCTGATGGATGAAGGTTGGTACGACGTTAACTTCTGTCGGCAGTTTACCGACTTTCCACTGCTCGTCCGCGTCGACACGCTTGAAAGGCTGCGACCACAAGACATCGCCGCCGGCTACAAGCCGAAGGATATTCAGGGCGGTCCCTCGTACAAGGTTCAGGGACTAACCGACGAGCAGCGGCAGCGAATCGGCGACTTTTGCGTGTGGGACGCCGACGCCAAACGACCGGAGTTCATTTGTCGGGACGACATCGGCGCCAGAGCCAAAGTACCGGTCGCGCTAGAGGGCGTATATAGCGTAACTCTCGCAAGCGGCGTGACGGTCGAAGTCATGCCAATCTTCGAGATGTACAAGCGCCATCTCAAGGACTATGACCTGACGACAGTCGAAGAAATCTCTGGCGCACCCAGCCATTTAGTGCGGCGCTTGGCGGAGGATATCTGGAAGACTACGCAGTCGGGCGGGCCCGTCGCGATCCATATTGGCGAAGGAATCAATCATTATTTCCACGCCACGCTGCACAATAGAGCGTCATACCTGCCGCTAATGCTGACGGGCAATATCGGCAAGCACGGAGCGGGTGTCTATACCTGGGCTGGAAATTACAAGGGCGCATTGTTTCAGGCATCGCCGTGGTCGGGACCGGGCGTGGGCAGTTATACGCACGAAGACCCCTTCGATCCCGTGCTCGATGAAAAGGCACGGATCACTCACGAGAACCTGCGTCATCTCAGCGATGGCGAAGACCCTTCGTACTGGGCCTGCGGCGAACGCACGCTTACGGTCGACCTGCCCAAGGGGGGACGAAGAAACTTTACTGGCAAGACCCACTTCCCGACCCCGACGAAGGTGATCTGGTACAACAATGCGAATTTTCTCAACCAGTCCAAATGGATCTACAACATCCTGGTTCACGTGTTACCTAAGGTCGACATGGTCATCGACCAGCAGATCGAGTGGACCGGCAGCGCCGAGTATTCCGACGTCGTGCTACCGGTGAATTCTTGGGTCGAGCAGGAAGACATCGAGTGCGGCGCATCGTGCTCGAATCCTTTCTTGCAGGTTTGGAAAGGCGGGATTAAGCCGGTCCACGACACGATCGACGACGCGGCGGTTTTCGCCGGAGTGGCTAGGGCACTCGCGGAGAAAACTGGGGATGGACGATTCGCGGATTATTTCAAGTTCGTCTCGGAAAAGAAGGCCAAAGTTTACTTGCAACGTGTGTTCGACAACTCAACAACCACTCGTGGCGAGAATCAGGCCTACGATGTCGACAAGGTGATGGCGGGCGAATACGGCGGCGAGCCTGGCGCTGCGTTGATGCTGTTCCGCACTTATCCCCGCGTGCCCTTCTGGGAGCAAACGCACGATTCGATACCGTTCTATACCGATTGCGGCCGGCTAGCGAGCTACTGCGATTTGCCGGAAGCGATCGAATTTGGTGAAAATCTTGTCGTGCACCGGGAGGCCGTTGAAGCGACTCCCTATTTACCGAATGTCATCGTCAGCACGAGTCCGTATGTGCGGCCTGTCGATTACGGGATTCCGTGGGACACGGCCGATGCCGACCTGCGTCAGGTTCGCAATTTGAAACTCTCCTGGAACGACGTCAAGCAGACAGTGAATCCTCTGTGGAAAGAGGGCTACACCTTCTTTTGCTGCACGCCCAAGAGTCGTCATTCCACCCACTCGTCCTGGTCCACGGTCGACTGGCATTGGATCTGGGCCGACAACTTCGGCGATCCGCATCGCACCGACAAGCGTTCACCGGGAGTCGGCGACCGTCAGATTGACGTGAATCCGACGGCGGCGGAGCAGCTCGGGCTGAAGGAGGGAGATTATGTGTTCGTCGATGCCAACGATCTCGATCGGCCGTACATCGGTTGGAAAGATGATACGGGCCCGCGACACAAGGC
>CAMFLN010000636.1 GCA_945957305.1 uncultured Planctomycetaceae bacterium
ATGACGACGGCGAGCCGAAGCCGGAAGACCTGCTGCTGGCCGTGGGCGAAGATCACGAATCGTGGTCTGATGATCCGGTGCGGATGTACCTGACGCAGATGGGCGAAATACCGCTGCTCACGCGTCAACAAGAGATCGCACTGGCCAAGGAAATCGAGATCACGCGGGCGCGCTTTCGCCGCAAGCTGCTCGAATGCGATTACGTCATTCAGTACGCCGTGAAAGTGTTGAAGCGCGTCTACCTGGGCGAGTTGCCGTTTGATCGCACCGTGCAGGTGTCGGTCACCGATCGTCTGGAAAAAGACCAGATTCTGGGACGTTTTCCCCACAATCTCAAGACGGTCGAGACGTTGTTGGCCCGCAACAAGCGCGACCATCGCCTGGCCACCAGAAAGTCGCTGAAGATGACCGAGCGACGTGAAGCCTGGCGCCGCCTGGGACGCCGTCGCTTGCGTGCCGTGCGCTTGGTGGAAGAGTTGGGCTTGCGTACGCAACGCATCGAATCGAGCATTAAGACGCTCGAAGACTTCAGCCGTCGCGCCGACGATCTGAAGGCACTGATCGAAGCCAGCCGCAAGTCACGCGCACCGGCCGCTGATCGTCAACATTTGGTCAACGAGTTCCGCTCGATCCTGCGAGCCACGCAGGAGACGCCCACCAGCCTCCGCCGCCGCGTGCAGTACCTGAAAACGGTGTACACGCAGTATCAAAAGGCCAAGCGTGGCTTGTCGGAAGGCAACCTGCGGCTCGTGGTTTCCATCGCCAAGAAGTACCGCAACCGCGGCCTGAGCTTCCTCGACCTCATTCAGGAGGGGAACGCCGGCTTGATGCGGGCCGTCGACAAGTTCGAATATCGTCGCGGCTTCAAGTTCTGCACGTACGCCACTTGGTGGATTCGTCAGGCGATCACTCGCGCCGTCGCCGATCAAAGCCGCACGATTCGCATTCCGGTGCACATGGTTGAGACCATGTCGAAGGTGCGCAATGTCTCGCGGCAACTGCTGCAAGAGCTCGGCCGCGAGCCGACGATCGAAGAAACCGCCAAGGCCGCCGGCACGGCCGTGGACGAAGCGCGTCGCGTCATGGCGATGAGCCGGTATCCGATCAGCCTCGATCGGCCCGTGGGCAACAGCGAAGACAGCCACTTCGGTGACTTGCTGCCTGATGCGGGGGTCGAAAGTCCCGCGATCGGCGCCGCACAGGAAATGCTCCGCGGCCGGATCAACAAGGTCCTGAAGACGCTCAGCTACCGCGAACGTGAAATCATTAAGCTGCGTTACGGTCTGGGCGATGGCTACAGCTACACGTTGGAAGAAGTAGGGCACATCTTTAAGGTGACCCGCGAACGTATTCGCCAGATCGAAGCGAAAGCCGTACGCAAGCTGCAGCAGCCAAGCCGCAGCCAAGAGCTGTCAGGCTTCCTCGATTAACTCTCCGAGCGGTGCTTGCCCAGGACCAGCTGGGCGGGCCCCATCATCGGCCTAAAAAGGCCGGACGGGATCTCCTGTCCGGCCTTTTTTATTTTAGTCGCGCCCCAGCCAGGGCGATTCCATCACGGAACAGCGCGTCCCTCGCGAAACACACGCGAAACTAATCCGACGCTGATCTTTTCCAAATATTCCCGCTCTATAGTCCCGTCCGTTCGGCCGCTCGTTACCCTCGATCTGGCCGGACCAGCGGTTCGACGATTGAGTTGACTTGGATTCCGCCACACAGCTTGCTTCAAGCCACAAGAGGGGCGGTACACCCAGTACTCCCACAACTGGTTGATTCCGTCGTCCAACCGCTCATTTCCCCCGCGCCGCCACCAGGCCACTCGACGAGAGTGGCCTGGTGGCACTCTTTCTCGCGCCGTGGCCGACTGCTTGACGGCCGCCGCTCGATCCTCCATCGTGATCGCAGCGAAACTGCTGGCGCCCGACTTAATCTCCGTCAGACAGCATCACAACGAGAGGGCCTGCACATGCGCGGCTTTACAAAACTCCTGTCCTCAATCGTCTTGCCGGTCATGACGTTCAGCATGAGCGTCACGAAACTGGCTGCACAACATGGGCAACAGGACGAGCGTGCGAAATTTGCCGTCATCGAAGGGCTCGGCGACCATCACCACGAGATCACTTCGGCCGCGCCGCAATCGCAGCGTTTTTTCGACCAGGGGCTACGATTGCTCTTTGCCTTTAACCACAGCGAAGCGATCCGCGCTTTTTCGGCCATCGAAGACGTCGACCCGCGCTGTGCCATGGCGCAATGGGGAATCGCCTACGCCTTGGGGCCGAATTACAACCTGCCGTCCGACCCCGAGCGCGATCAAGAGGCATTCGCCGCTGTCGAGAAAGCGCGAAAATATGCGGAGCACGCGTCGCCCGCGGAACAGGATTACATCGCGGCGCTAGCGAAGCGCTACTCCGCGACGCCGGAAACCGCCGACCGCGAACAGCTGAACCAGGCGTACGCCGACGCCATGCGCGAGCTAATGAAAAAGTACCCCGACGATATGGATGCCGCCACGCTGTACGCCGAGGCGCTGATGGACCTGCGCCCTTGGCAGCTGTGGACGCGCGACGGCAAACCCCAGCCTGGCACCGAAGAGATCGTCGCCACGCTCGAACGCGTGCTGGCCAAGGCGCCCGATCATCCCGGCGCCAATCACTTTTATATTCATGCTGTCGAGGCGTCGACCCAGCCCGAGCGAGGTTTACCGAGCGCGCTGCGATTGCCAGGCCTCATGCCTGGAGCAGGCCACATGGTACACATGCCCGCGCATATCTTCTTGCGGCTGGGCCGGTACGAGGAAGCGGCCGAAAACAATCGCCGTGCCGTGGCCGTCGATCGCGAGTACATCGCGAAGTACGAGCCCCAGGGCATGTACCCCATGATGTACTATCCGCACAACATTCATTTCCTCTGGTCGTCGCTGTGCGTGCAAGGGCGCCGCGGCGAGGCCTTGGCCGCGGCCGACGATCTCAGCAAGCTGATGACTCCTGACCTGGTGCGGCAGATGCCCATGATCGAAGGGTTCTATCCAACGCGGTTATTCACCCTGGTGCGCTTCGGCCTATGGGATGAGATCCTGCAATCCCCCGCGCCGCCAGAAGATCTGTTGTATTCGGTTGCCATGCAACATTACGCGCGTGGGCTCGCCCTGGCGGCGAAGAATCGCGCGGAAGACGCTCGCGAGGAACTGCAGAAGTTGCACGCCGCCCATGCCGCGATTCCGGCCGACCGGCTCGCCGCACGCCATCCGATGGTGAACCTGGTGGCGATCACGGTCGAGATTCTCGAGGGGAAGCTGGCCGCGACGGCGGGAAAGTGGGACGAAGCGGTTTCCCATTTCGAGGCTGCGGTCAAGCGACAAGACGAGTTGGAATACGATGAACCGCCGGCCTGGTTCTACCCGGTGCGCCAATCGTTGGGGGCCGTACTACTG
>CAMFLN010000637.1 GCA_945957305.1 uncultured Planctomycetaceae bacterium
GGACGACGTTGGCTGCACCTGCCCAAGCTCACTCTGCGGCGGCGGCGATTACCTACGACGCGCGTCCCAGTTGTCACACGTGCTGCCGCGGATACCACTTCTCGCGCGGCTCCTTTCTGGCCGGCCTTTGGGCGATTGGCATGGCAAGAGTTGCGCCAATCCTGGCGCGTCATGCTTGTCATTCTCGGCCTGGCGACGGCCGTAGCATGCTCCTCCGCCACGCTGCAGGGGCCCGGCGATGCTCGCACGCGTGCCGTCCTACCGCTAACGCTGGGCGTCGTCGCGATCATGGGGGCCTGCGTCTTCATGGCAGACCAGGAGCGTTGGCAGTTTCGCTTTTTCGCCGAGCGGCCCGTGCGCCCGCGAATGGTTTGGGCCAATCGTCAGTTCGTCTGGCTCTCGATTCTCGCCGGCTACTTCACCCTAGCCGTGCTTCTGTGGGCGTTGCTCGTCTTAGACGATTGGAGGCCACTGGTTGAGCCTTTTTTCAACGTGGGACGCCCGCAAGATCGACACCTTAGTTCGTTCACAGGAAGTTGCTTTCAACTGCCAGGATGGAGCGCACTCGCCGTTTTCCTCTTCGTGGCATACTCCTGTGGACAGCTCTGTTCGATGCTGTTCCGGAGCACAATCATTGCTGGCTTTCTGGGCTGCATCCTGGCGTCGTTGGCCAGTTCATGGTGCGCGCTGATGGGGACCATGGGGGTGAATTGGCTCGTCTCGGTCGCGCCGCTGCCGATCATTCTCCTGTCCGTGACGTGGTGGTGGGCCCCCTACTGGATCGCCGAACGGCGAGGCTGGTGGGTGTGGACACGACTGGCGCTCTCGCTTGGCGTGCCGCTGGTCGTCCTGGGCGTCGCCACCGCGACGTATCGCGTCGTGCAGATTCCACAGGTCAGCCCCGGCTTTTCGCCCGAACAGTACCTCGCGGCCGAAAGACCGGAAGCCCGCAAAACCGCCGAAATGTATCTGCGCGCGGCCAGCATCGTGCGTATGGAACGCTACCCGACGGGGACGGGTACCGTGGCCGGGCGAGGAGATGTTTTGGCCGCCGAGCAAGCCGGCCTGCTTCCCTTGCAGCAGGTGTCACCGCTTTCTGGCGAAGCTGAGCGCCGCCAGAAACTGATACAAGCACATCCACAGGCGCAGAACATGCTGCCGTGGCTCGAAGACAACCGAGACGCGTTGAACCTGGCCCTGGAAGCAACAACACGGCCCACCTGCGTCCTGCCCCAACTCAATGATTTGTGGCGGCTGGAGTTTTTGCTCGGCGCCGAGGCGTTTCGTCGGGGGCTCAACGGCGACCTAGGCGGCATGCTCGACGTCGAGTTGGCGCTGCTGCGCATGAGCAATCATCGGCAGCGTCATCAATGGAGCAATGCCGGCGCGCAGTCAAGCGGCGTGACGCTGGAGGTGCTGACGCGGTACTGGGCCGCGCTGCCTGGACAGACCCCGGAACTGTTGCGGCGCGCGATCCTTGAATTGGAAAGCTGGCAGCGGACAGTTCCCCCGCTGACGGATCCGATCGTAACCCGTTATCTCTCGGCACTTCGCGTGCTCGATCAGGATCCTGACGCCTTGGCCATGCATTTTGGGGTGGGGCCAGACGCCCAGATCGCCGTGACACGATATACGTTCCTGGCAAACCTTATGCCGTGGGAGATCACCCGAGCGCGTCGTGGGCTCGACGTCTTGACCGCTCGTGCGTTGCAGGCGGCGCACACGATCAATGACCAAATTGACCACGCCCAGCCGACAACTCCGTCGATTCATCCAAATATCGCCTCCCAAGATGATTGGATTCTCGCCACGACTCCGTGGCTGCAACAATTTCGTGCAAACTATACGTGGCATGGCGAGCAGCACATCTGGCTGCGATATGCCGCGCAGCGCAAGGCATCACTTCTGTTGCTGGCCCTGCAAGCATGGCGACTCGAACATAATTCGCTGCCCGATTCGCTGGATCAACTCGTCGGCCCCTATTTAAGCGAGATGGCACGTGATCCTTATTCGGGCGCACCGTTCCAATACTTTCCGCACGGTACGACTGCACCCGCGCACTTGAGTTACTTCCAGGGCGCCATCGTGGTTTCGCCGGACGCTCCCTTCTTATGGAGCTGCGGGCCGCAATTGACTCCTGTCGTCGGCGACCGTGGCTACGACGAGACGTACATTTTGACCAACGGCGAGCGAAAGCCGCTGCTCGATGTTTTGCAGCGCGGCATCACCTTTCCCCTGCCGGTCGCTGTCGGAGACCTTGGGAATCATCCTGCCACGCCGGGCGAAGAAGCTCAGCCTGGAAAGCAACTGGAGGATTCACCGCCGCCTGAAATGAGGGGTGACGAAGCTATTTCGCCGGCTGACACGCCCGCTGCTCCCTCTGAAGACCCGGACGATCTCTTCGCGGATCCGCAGCGCTAACGCCGCCCCAACTCCTTCATTCCTCGCGGTCTGCGCCCTGTCTCTTTTCCGGCGCGTGATGGGCAAGTATCCTGTCGCCAGTGGCTAGCGGCCTTTCGGGGCCGCTCCCCCCTGCCCCACCCTCCCGCGCCTGGATCCTGCCCGATGCTCTCGCGAACCCGTTCGCCGATTCTTTCGCCCTTGGGCATTTTGCTCGTCGCCCTGTCGTTGTCGATCGGCTGGGGCATACGCGGCAACTATGGTCATGAGACGGGCGCCATGTTCCCCGGCGCAATTGCCGCCATTGCCGCTTGCCTGCTGTCGGGCCGCGCGGACTGGCGCGAACGGGTTGTGTACTTTGCATTTTTCGGGGCCTTCGGTTGGGCCTTCGGCGGCTCGATCAGCTACATGCAGGTAATCGGCTACACGCATTCCGGCCATCTGCCCTCGCAAGCGTACGGCTTCGCCGGCTTGTTTGTGATTGGTTTTCTGTGGGGGTCGCTGGGCGGGGGAGGGACGGCTCTCCCGGCCGTCTTGGATCGCCGTCGGCTGACCGAACTGTTCATACCGCTCACCGTTGTATTGCTGGCCATGGGAATTGCCGACTTCGTCATCCCGATCATCAACGACAAGATGCAAGTCGAGGGGGCGATGAAGCGGCAGGACAGTCCCCTGTACTGGCTCGACAGCGATTACCTGCAGGCGTGCACTGCTGTCTTGGCGATGCTGCTCTTTGACCTGGTCGAGCGCCGCTTCGCGCGCGCCGGCGAGCTGGTGTTGCTCGGCGGGATTGGCGCCGTCCTGGGCGCCGCGCTGCAATGGGTACTGCAAGTCACGGGACTCGCCGATCCGCTGTGGAACCTGTTGGTCCGGCCGCAAGGTGATACCGCGCTCTTCCCTGTCGAACAATTGGTAACCAACTGGCCGAATTTCTTGCCGGCCGTCAGCGCGTACCTCGGCTGGGCCCTGGGGCTGGCGGCAGGCGTCGGCCTCTATTTCGCGCGGCGCGGGCGGTTTGCCTACGGC
>CAMFLN010000638.1 GCA_945957305.1 uncultured Planctomycetaceae bacterium
TTCAACAGCCAGCCTGGGACAATTTCGCACAGAGCATTTTTTACCAGCCCGGCGATCTCGAATCGTCGTCCGACATGGCCGGGCTGGCCAAGTTCCTTGACGAACTTGACGCTCGGTCCGATGCCCCTTCCGCCAGCCCGGCCCCGGGAGCTTCGCCATCAACCGCAGCGGGCGAGCGTTCGGGCCCGCTACGTATCTATTACCTGGCCACGGCGCCGCAGTTTTATGAAACGGCCATTCAGCAGCTTGGCGCGCATGGCCTGGCCGACGAGTCGCAAGGTCCCCGCCGGATTGTGATCGAGAAACCGTTCGGCACCGACTTGGCCACGGCCCATGCCCTAAACGACTGCGTCCACCGGGTCTTCTCGGAAGACGAGGTCTATCGCATCGACCATTACCTGGGCAAAGAGACCGTGCAGAACTTGTTGGTGTTTCGCTTTGCCAATTCGATCTTCGAGCCGCTGTGGAACCGCAACTATATCGACCACGTGCAGATCACCGCCGCCGAAGAAGTGACCGTAGGCCGCCGGGCCGGGTACTACGAATCGGCCGGCGTGCTGCGCGACATGTTTCAAAATCACCTGCTGCAGTTGCTGACCTTCACGGCGATGGAGGTGCCCGCGCGCTTCGATGCCAACCTGGTGCGCAATGAAAAGGTCAAGGTGCTGCAGTCGGTTCGCCGGCTCACACCCGAGGATGTCGCCGAGGCCACGGTCCGCGCCCAATATCGCGGCTATACGCAGGAAGAAGGGGTGGCGCCGGACAGTCAGACAGCAACCTTCGCGGCGGTGAAACTGCATATCGACAATTGGCGTTGGCAGGGCGTCCCCTTCTACCTGCGCAGCGGCAAGGCGATGAGCTGCCGCACGACCCAGATCGTGATTCAGTTTCGCGATCCTCCGCACATGATGTTTCCGTCGATGGCGCGCCACGACGGCCAAAGCAACCGCTTGGTAATTCACATTCAGCCGGCGGAGGGGATGCAGCTACAGTTTCAAACCAAGGTGCCTGACGCCGGCATGAAGCTGCGTTCGACGAATCTTGAATACCGCTTCGACGCGCAATATCCACGTGCTATGCCCGAGGCGTATGAACGGCTATTGCTGGACGTGTTGGCGGGCGACGCCAGCTTGTTTGCTCGCAGCGACGAAGTTGAGCTGGCCTGGAAGATCATCGATCCAATCCGCGTCGGCTGGGAGACGGCGGGCCTGCCCGAGATGGTCGACTACGAGCCCGCGGCCTGGGGACCGGCCGAATGCACGAAGTGGATGTACCGCGACGACCGCGAATGGCTCGACGTCTGCCCCGTGCTGAAGTAGCGGGCTCAAATAGTGGGCAGCCGGCAGAGGGCGGTCGGCAGACGGTAATCAGTAATCGGTAGTCAGACCCGGACGGCACAACACCTCTTCCTCGCAGCAGCGGTCTATTTTTTTCTCTGGCTACTGAATACCGGCTACTCCGCTTTTCTGCCCTCTGCCCACTATTCATGACCTACACTTGAGTGCCGATTTTTAGGGTCGACTACTCCTCTGCCGGGCACTCACTGTCATGATGCATCAACAGTTCAACGTCGTCGAAACTCTGCAAAGTGCCATCGAACGCGCGAAGCCAGCCGGGGTCGAATTGGCCTATCATCCGATCCTCAGCGATCAGCCGGGTGAGCATTCCTTCACGACCATCCACGTCGTCACGGCCGACGGCCGGCCGGTCGATAACACGTTCGACTTCGACGCCGTCGCACGCGAGCTGGGCAAAAAAGCTCACCCCCGGGTCGTCGATCGCAAGATCTACACCCAGCGCGAACCGGTGCCGTACAAAGTGATCACCGGCGCGACGAATAATCACCCGTTCGAGATCTTGTTTCTGCTGAACACGACGGTGTGATCATCGTCAGCCCGACCGGGGTTGCGAAGCTTCTATGCTCTGCCTAGAAACGCATTCGTGTCTTTGATGCGTTGCTATCTTTGAGAGCACTTGCTGTGACAACACTCTACAAACTACGGCATTTACGCCGCGTCGTTCTCCTCGTCTCGGTTTGTTGCGCAACCTGGACTGTCGCGCGCTGCGCGCACGGTGGCGCTCCGGCCGAAGCCCCCCTGCTCCGCCCGCTCCCCTTTCAGGTCGCGCAGCGCGAAGGTTACGATCCGCCGCAGGCGCATGCGCACGCGCCGGGGGGGCCCGCGCGGGGATTTGCTCTGGTCCCGATCGAGCTTGATCTCTCTAAAACGTCCGCCGACCTCGCAGCCGCCGTGTTTTCGTATCGCGTTGTCCTACTGGCAGATGCCACGGGCAAGGAAGTCGATTGGACGCCGCTCGCCGGCCAGCAGCAAGACAATCGCTGGACAGCCCAGGCGCGCGTTCCGGCCGGTGGCTGGTATCGGCTCGAACTGCGCGCACGCCGCGGAAACGACGAATTGCTGCACGCGCAAGTCGAACCGCTCGGCGTCGGCGAGGTCTTTGTCATTGCCGGGCAGTCGTACGCCGTCGGCGCGAACGATGAAATCACCAAGGTCGAAGATCCGTCCGGGCGCGTCGTCGCCTATGATGTGGTGCAGAAGAAATGGCAAGTCGCGCACGATCCGCAACCCAACGCTGGCGACGGCGGTACCATTTGGCCCACTTGTGGCAATCTGCTGCTGCCCTTGGTGCAGGTGCCGATCGGCTTTGTGAATGTTGCGGCCGGCGGCACGTCGACACGACAATGGCTGCCGGGCGAAAAACTCTCTGATCAACTGGCCGCGGCCGGTCGCACCACCGGCCGCTTTCGCGCCGTGCTGTGGCAGCAGGGCGAATCGGACGTAATCGAGCATCGCTCGACCGATTACTACGTTGAGAACATGCAGCGGATTCGCGCGGCGCTCGCCAAAGAGTGGGGCTTCGAGCCGCCGTGGCTCTTGGCCAAATCGACGCTTCACCCGACAGTCTACAACGATCCCGACGGAGAAGGACGCATTCGGGTGGCCATCGATCGGCTATGGGCCATGCCCGGCTTTCGGCCCGGGCCGGACACCGACATCCTGGACGGCGAGAACCGCGGCGGGCTGGGCACGCGCCGCCACTTCTCCGGCCTCGGCCAACGCCACGCCGGCCTCATGTGGTTTGCCGCGATCTGGCAAGAGTTGAATCGCGACGCGGCACCGTAGAATTGTCCCCGCCCTATGCGCCGCCGGGTCGGCGCGGACGGCCGGCGCGCACGCGAGCCGCGAATCCGGCATGCACTCGTGAAAACAGATCGCGATGCTTTACCGCGTGAAACCGCCTACGCGCGACAGACGAGTCACTTCCAGCGGCGGCTTGAAAAGCATCAGGAAATTGGCCCGCATCTTGGCCATGTGCGGAGTGCCGTTGTGCGCTTTCATGGCGGCCTCGTCCTTGTAGACTTCGAAGAACACCAACTCCTCGGGCGCCTTCACCGAGCGATG
>CAMFLN010000639.1 GCA_945957305.1 uncultured Planctomycetaceae bacterium
CGATGCCGTCGAAATTCACATCCGACATGGCCGCTTTATAAATGGCGGTCGTCGCCATGACTTGCTGTGCCACCGAGGCATTCGAGCCAAAGTCTCCGAAATTGGGATCCGACATCGCAAAAACGTCGACTAATGTCGGCGAGATCAACGTCACTCCATTTGCAAAATGCACGGTGACGTTGAAGGCATAGCCGTACTCGCCGTAACGCGGTCCGCCGCCGATGTAGAGGTCTTTCTCCAACTCGTGTACGTCATACAGCGAGACGCCGTATCCTTGGTAGAAAGTCGTCTTGCCGTTCAACACCACGTCTCCAAATGCGGCTCCCGGGTGCGGGTCAGTGACCGGTAGCGGATTGCCGGCCCATGAATTGAACATGTCGATCGTCGTGCCGAGCGGCGCCGGCATTGCCGCCACGCTTGAACCGTCCGCAAAATACAGCGGAGTCAGAATATTGTACGTCGCGGTATATGCGGGCCAGGCGCCGGCAGTCTGAGCAAAACCATGTATCGCCGTGTAGTACGTCCCACCTGAGTCCGTGAAGGGAGTAGACCCGAACTGTTCGAGAAAAAGATTGCTTGGTCCCGGGTTCTCTTCGTTCAAGTCGTAATAGGCCGACTGGGACGTGACTCCGAACGAGGCCGGCACGCCGTTGTTGTAGTGCAGTGACAGACTGAACCCATGTCCGTGTGCACGGTGCTGAGTAGCACCCATAACGACAAGAAAACACAAGCAGGCCAGTCGCGTGCGACGCATAGAAGTCTCTTTCAAAAGTGTTGTAAATTGTTCGATGCCCGTCGCGCACCCTTGGGGGGCGCGCGACGGGTCGAAAGAGCAGTCGAAGTACTATGCACGCTGGCGTTGGAGCCGCGCACGACGATACAACAAGCCAACTACCCCCGCGATGCCGGCCAACGCGATCGCCGACGGTTCAGGAACGGCATTATAAAGGGCCAACGTCGCGGCGTCCTGTTGCGCGCGTGGTGCCAGCGCAAAGCTGCCGCTCGGCAGGTTCGGATCGGTCAAGGCAAAGATCGCCACCAGGGGGCCAGTCGTCAACGACTGCCCACCGGCAAAGTTCACCGTCACGTTGTAGGCAAAGCCATACTCGCCGAATTTCTGTGTCGAACCTGCCCCGATGTAGAGGTGCTTCGACAATTCGTGCACATCGAACAGAGAAACCCCGAAGCCCGGCTGGGTCAATGTGGTGCCGGTGATATCAACCGTGCCTGCGGCGGCTCCCGGATGCCCCACCTGGTCGGCGACGAAACGATCCGCCACCTGCAAGTGTGTGCCGGCCGAGGCGGGCACGGCTGCGCCAGTGCCGTCCGAGTAGTACAGTCCGCTGAGAATCGTGTACTTGGCCGAAGTATACGCGGGCCAGGGGCCACTCGTGGCCGGGCTTCCGCCGTTGGCCCCGTACCATGTTCCCGTGCCATCGGTAGTGGCCGTGGCGCCGAACTTGTCGAGGAACACATTGCTCGGACCGGGCGTCGGACCTGTGAGCAAATCCAATTGCTGTGCCTGTGACGTCGCCGTGAACGACAACGGGTTTCCTCCTCCGTCGGTATTCACCGACAGAAGAAATCCGTGTCCCCAGGCCGTCCCAGTGATGGTCAGAGAAGTCAACATAGTAAGAATCGTCTTGGAAAAACGCATTGACATTAAATCCTTGAGAATATTCGTGGTGAGACCCGCGAGCGGGTCGAATTTTCGTTAGTGAACGTGCGCCTACTCCGCCATCGGCGAAGTTTGCACCCGTGGAGATACCACCCTGCACAATCTGGTAAGCCGCCTTCGAGAGCGATATCGCACTCGGCGGTTGTGGCAGATCGGACTGTGTTTCAGGTGGTCTTCCGGATCACTAGCGACTCCTCAAGGAATCAATATTGAATTGGAAAATCATGGCGACTCTGCCCATGGCGTGGCAGTCCGCGTAGTTTCCTGGTTATCAAGTCGAGTGGCGCACCTGCGCGCCCACGTCTCCCCAGGGAAATCCCCTGCGATGAGGAACGTGCCGTCGAGGTGGCGTGAGCGCGCAGGACGCCACCCGCTTGATGCTGCCAGGACCGCTGACTTCTGTCGGCATTACTTCGTGCCTTTTGCAGGCACGTTTCGGCGCAGGAGCGAGCGTTGGCGGACGCGCAACAAGCCGGGGCGAACTACCGAAAGGCTCACACCCGTGGAGGAGGCGTGTCCGGCGTCAGAATGACGAAAGCGACTAAACTGTCAGGTACGACGAGCCATCCGCTCGGTGACAGATCGATATTGCTGTGCAGCGGTTCCACCGCAGGCATGATGGCCGTCAACGCCAGCCATACGCTCGCGCCTGAATGGCACCGCAAGGCATGCAAGCCGATGACCGCCTGCGGCTTTTCGCTCGCTTGATCGGCTGTGACGAAATGGTCTTCGTCAGCGGGCGGGGTCTGTTCATGGTGCTGATCGCAATTGCCGTGGTGCTCGCAAGGGGCCGCGCCGGTTTGGCAACACGATACAGCGTCACTGTGGTGGTGCGCTGCGGTTTCTGTCGGCCCGTGATCATGATCCTCGTGCGTTTCGGCCAGCAGTTCCGCGGGGGGAACGACGCCGTTGGCAGCAGCCCAGGCGAGCTTCTGCTCGTGCGTGAAACAGCAGCATTGGCGCCAACATTGGTCTGCACTGACGCAACCGCAACGGTGGTGCTGGCAAGGATACGGACGCGACTGATCCTTCCGCGTGAACGCAGACAGAGGCGCGGGCACCGGCAAGGGAATGCCGACCAGCAGCAAAAGATAATTCGCGAGTGAGAAAACGGCGACAAATCGCCGCAGGCGAGGACGCACACAAAACTCCGAGCCGGTTTGTTGGGAGGTTCCAACCACCCGCTCCTCATCGCAGGAATCACAGTATTGACACTACCCTGCCGGCAAGTCAAGAGTTTCAGCCCCCTGGATCGCGGAATCAAGAAAATCCGCTTTCGGGGCAAAGCCGGCATTGGATGGGCCGGGATGGGGTGGCGACGAACGAGCGCCAAGCGCCGCCTGCGAATGTGTAAATGCTCCTGGCCCGATCGTGGCATCCACTCCGTGGACGCAAAAAAAGCCCGCGCTGCAGCCGCCGCAGCGCGGGCTCAATGTTGTCTCGCGGGATTCGAAGAATCCGCTAGTTGGCGCGGGCCAGCCGAGCCAATTGCAGCAGGTCGACCGTGATCGCCAGCACTTCGCGGTTGTAGTAGTTTTCGGGATCGAAGATCGGCTTGTTGGCCTTGCTCAGATCTTCGAGTTCCTTTTCTTCTTCCTTGTCGGCGTTGATTTCGTCACGCTCGGCCATGAACTTTTGTTCGTTGAGCGTGACGGTCTTGCGATTCTTTTGCTCTTGGTAGCGAGCAATGTTGCGCAGCACGCCTTGGAATTCGGTCGAGTCCTTGCGGCGCTCGGTCGAGAGC
>CAMFLN010000640.1 GCA_945957305.1 uncultured Planctomycetaceae bacterium
TCGAACGAGTAGCCCACCGCGGCGGTGGCCACTTGTGTTTGCGCGATCAGGCTGGCGAACGAGCACAAGACGAAGAACAGGGGCGTTCTGGTCATGGCAGGGCGATCCTGGGGCGGGCGATTTCGGTAGGAGAATGCACAGCCGCTTGGGCCGATTACACCCTTTCGTTTTAATCACCCGCCCGCGAGCCGTCCACAGCAGCCGCGGCCAGGTCAAGTCTCAGCATGGTCCACCAGGCGAGCGATGGCCCGCCGGTTTGCTGCCGTGGATTCTCGCTGCGGGCTGGGTTTTAGAACTGCAAAATGGCGTCCGTGCCGACCAGGAACTGGTAGCTGCGGCTGCCATCGTCGTAAGGATTGGCCGGACCGCGGTAGCTGTCCCAGCGGATTTCCGGCCGGATCAGCACGTTATTCAGCGGCGTCCAGTTCACGCCCACGGTCCACGAGACGTAGTTGCCCGGCAGCGGCGCTTTGTTCGGGTTCGAGGGTTGAGTCAGGCCGACGCGTGTGCCGCTTTGATCGCGGAACCATTCCACGCGCGTTCCGACGCGCCAGTTATCAGCCAGCTTGTAATACACATATTGGTCGATGCCGTACCACAGGGCGGTGCCGCCGCCGGGGGCGCCTTGCGCCTGGCTGCCGAGCCATTGGTGGAAGACGTATTCCAGCCGCTGCGTCAATTGCGGCGCCACGATCCAGGAGTAGCGGGTGCGATTCGTCCAGGTGTTAGCCACGTTATTGAGACCGGCAGGATTGGTGAAATCATCGCCGGTAATCACGGCCAAAGAACTCCACCAGCCATCGCCGTTGTAGCGAATGTTGCCCAGGAAGTTGCCGTGATTTTGCGTCTGCACGAGTGTGTTCCAGCTGTTGACGATGCCGGCCTGCACCTGCAAGCGTTCGCCGTTGTGATTGAACATCGCACCCCACTGGGTAAACGGCCCAGCAAACATGTAGCTGTATGCGTGCGAGTAGAAGAAGTTGGACGGCGCCTGCACGCCTTCGTAGCCAACGACCGTATAAAAGTGGCCGCCTTTAATTGAGTTGTACTTCGTGCCGATCTCGGCATAGGCCTGCGGCAGAGCCAGCCCGTTGAATTCGTCAGTGTTCCAGCGGTTGGTCCCATCGGGATTGACCTCCAACCCAAGAGATTGGGCGAGGAAGTAATCGGCGCCATAGAGCAGGTCAAAGCGTCCGCCGTAGGTCCACGAACCGTCGGCGGCCATCGGCCGGTCAGCGATCAAGTAGAGCTGGTTCAATTGCCCGTTATCGACTTCCGTCGCGTTGTAGGGACCATTGAAGTGGCTCGGTGGGTTTGAGGTATTGCCGAGGATACCGCCATCGACCCAACCGCGAATCGACAGCCAGCGATCTTGCGGCAGCAGTCGGACATAGGGGTCGACGTTGGCCCGCGCCGCCTGGCAGCGCTTGCACATGCACTGGCCGGGGGAATGCGCGCCGCCCCACGTCATGGGCATGCCGTCGCCGATCATCGAGGGGACTTCTTCTCCCTCGCCGATCATCGCGTCGGGGCTTCCCGCAGCACCGGGGGTCCCTTCAAAGGCCGGATCAACCGTCGAAGCCGAGGGATCTTCCCCGACTTGCTGAGCTGGCAATACGGCCGCGGCAGTGCACCAGAGAACGCAGGCGAAAAACGCCGGTAAAGAGAACCGCGCATGCATGGAAATAACGCCTCGCTGGGTCAACAAGGTCGAGAAATGCCTTCGCACCAATTCCCCCCGACGACCCGCATTGCGGGTGCGGGTCGTCGGGGTCGTAACGGCAGTATCGGCGGTAGCGATTATCCGGCTGGAATCCTCTCTGACAGCCTGGCACGATTTTGACCAAAGCGCCCCTTTCGCCAGAGCCGGGGTAAGCTCGGCAAACTTTTCCGGATCTTTGAGCCTCGCCGGGGCGCAGTTCGACCAGTTGCGCCGTGCCGCGGCGAACGATTTCGCGCGCGCTGGCGGATTGGACGAAGAGTTCTTGTATTCGACCCCCTGAATGCAGCCCAAAACTCAGTGTCCATGGTTCGTTTTGTCGCGACGTTTGCCCTTGCGCTCGTGTGCTGCTGCGGCACCTGGCGCTCGGTCTGCGCGCAAGACAGCTTGCTTGGCCGGCGCGCTGCGGCAAGCGAGCTGCGCGAGTTGGAAACCGACCGCGATTCCTTTACGCCGGCGACCAGCACCGTGGCGCGTCGCTTCACGGTGCTCGAATCGTCGTATTCGTTCATTGACAATCGCATTAATCCGGACGCCAACAGCGTGCCCGAGCTGCTGATGCGCACGGGCTTGTTCGACCGTTTCGAAGTCCGTTACGGTTGGAACTACGAGGCCGGTGGGCCGACAGGGGCCGTGGCCGGCAGCGACCTGGGGGACGAGGACTTCGCCAGTGAAAAGGCGTCGAAAGTCCTCTATGGATTCAAATTCCAGCAGACGCGGCAATCAGGCTGGCTGCCGGAAAGCTCGTTGATTGTCGAAGGCTATACACCCACGTCAGGTCCGACGCACGCCTCGCGTCTCGTGATTGCTGAAGTCTGGGGTTGGGATTTTCCCAACAAGTGGCAACTGAACGCATCGCTCCGTTACGGACAGAACAACAACCCCGTCGACGATTTCAATCAATGGGCGCCGTCGACCGTGTTGAAGATCCCTCTGCATGAACGGTTGAATGTGCACGTCGAGTATTTCGGCATCGTGACGTCCCATCGAGACGTTTCGCTCAGCCAGCAATACATCAGCTTGGGGGGCCACATCCTGTTGACACCGAATCTCGAGCTCGGTGGACGGTTTGGCTTTGGCCTTAACGACCAGACGGCGCGCTTCTTCAACAACGTGGGGTTCGGCTGGCGCTTCTGAGAAGGGCCGAACGGCTGGGGTCGCGCCGACTCAAATGGTCCCGAATCAGACCGTGCCCTGCAGCTCGCGAATGGGTCGCCCCTCGCTGAGAATCGGAATGGGCCGGCCGGAGAAATTGGGAATCGCCACGTTAGCGGCATCGATGCCCAAGTGGTGGTACATCGTGGCCAAAAAGTCTCCCACGCCAAAGCGGCGCTCGACGACCTCTTCGCCACGGCGGTCCGTGGCCCCGATCACTTGTCCGGTGCGAATGCCGCCACCGGCGAATAACATGCTGTTGGCGGCTGGCCAATGATCGCGCCCGGGCTGCACCGTTCCCGCAGCGCCGCTGGCAACTCCGCCCCCGCTGCTGGCGACGTAAGAGATCCGTGGCGTGCGGCCGAATTCCCCCGTGACGACGACCAGCACGCGCTTATCAAGTCCACGCTCGTAAAGATCCTCGATGAGCGCTGTGACCGCCTGATCGAAAACGGGCAGTCGAAAGCCGAGGGCATCGAACACGTGATGGTTGACGGCATGGTCATCCCAATTGGCTACGCGCCCGCACAGCGGTCCATCGAAGGT
>CAMFLN010000641.1 GCA_945957305.1 uncultured Planctomycetaceae bacterium
TGAATGGCGAGTGGCTCTCACCAGAGCGCGGCGGCCCCGTGCGTATGATTGTGCCCGAGGCGTATGGCTTTAAATGCGTCAAATGGCTGACGCACGTCGTCCTGACGAACCTGGCGGCGGCGAATGACACCTACGCTGAACAAGGTAACGACATCGACAGTCCCTTGAAGTCGTTCGCCGCCACGATTTCCGCTGCGCGACAGCTCAAAGCTGCGCAGCCGACGCCGCTGACGGGCTACGCCCAGGTGGGCCTGGGAGGTTTATCAAAAGTGCAGGTGTGGCTCCAGCCTGAGGGAGAAGAGTGGGCCAAGGATGACCCTTACTTTTCCCGCGCACCGTGGATGGACGCCGAGATTCTGCCATCGCCTGCCCAATGGGGCGGCGGAATCCCCGACGATCGAATTCCCGAGAACACCGCGGGGTTTGATGCCGCGGGGAATCCGCGCCATTGGCCGATGCGTTTGACGAAAGTGCATTGGGCGATGTTGTTGCCGCCGCTGGCTCCGGGCAAGTACACGTTACGCTGTCGCGCCGTCGATGAAAAAGGGATCGGGCAGCCCCTGCCGCGACCGTTTCGCAAGTCAGGCCATGCAGCGATCGAGCAGATCGGCATCGTCGTGGAGTGATCGGACAAACTGAAATCATCGCGCGCCTAGGAGAGTAAAGCGGTCGAGATGGTGAAGCAAAAAAAGCGTCGGCAGCCTGACTCCAGGGCAGCAAACGACCGGCCCGCCAGGGAAGGTCACTCCTCGCGTGGTCGTGCCGCGCTGAACATGGCAATAATTGCCGCGGCGGTGTGGCTTGCCTTTGGTCGCAGCCTGGACGCTCCATTTGTCTACGATGATTCGACCAGCATTGTCCACAACCGGTCGATTCAACAGCTGTTCCCGCTATGGGGTGACGAAGCTCGCCCCGGGCCGCTGAGTCCGCCGCGCGACACGAGCGTCGCCGGCCGCCCGATGACGAATCTCACCTTTGCGCTTAACTACGCCGTGGGAGCGCTCAACCCACGCGGCTACCACGTCGTGAACGTTTCGTTGCATATGCTGGCGGCGTGGCTGTTATGGAGCCTCGTGCGGCGGACCCTGGATCAACAAACAGGCAGCGAGTCCTCCTCGATAAATGAATTGCTGGCAATCTGCGTGGCAATCGTGTGGGCCGTGCATCCCCTGCAAACCGAGGCTGTGCAGTACTTGGCGCAGCGTACGGAACTGCTGATGGCGGTTTGTTATCTCGCCACGCTGTTAGCTAGCTTGCACTATTGGAACTCGGGCACAAGCCGCGCTCGACGCGGCTGGCTCTTCGGCGCCGTCGCGGCCTGTGCCTTGGGGATGGGGTGCAAGGAAGTGATGGTGTCAGCGCCAGTGGTGGTGTTGCTGTACGACCGCACGTTTGTCTCGAGTTCCGTTCGCGCCGCGCTTGGCAAGTCTTGGCCGCTCTACCTGGGTTTAGCGAGCACCTGGTTGGTTCTGGTGATTTTGAATTGGCAGGGAACGCGATCAGAAACCGCTGGATTTCATTTGGCGGTGCCGGCCTCGGTGTGGTGGTGCACGCAATGCAAGGTGTTGTGGCTGTACTTGAAGCTTTTCGTCTGGCCCTGGCCACTGGTGATCCATTACGAGCTTCCCCTGCTCGATTCGTGGAGATCCTCCGGACCGTGGGTGGTCCTTACCTCGCTGTTGCTGATCGTGACCGCCGTGCAACTTTATCGCCGCACGGCTGGCGAGTTTTTATGGTCGACGATCTTCCTCATTTTGGCGCCGACAATGATCGTTCCCATCGTTACCGAGATCGCGGCCGAGCGACGCATGTATCTTCCCGTGGCGTCGCTCGTGATCTTGCTGGTCGTGGGAAGCTATCGACTGACGCAAAGCGCGCTAGCCCGAAAAGTGGATGCGTCGTTTACGAGAGATAAAGCGGCACGGGCCGCGAAGCTCACCACGTGCTTGTGTGCAGGGCTGGCGATCGCGTATGTCGCCGTTGATCTGCAGCGCCTTGCTATGTACCGCGACGAAATTGCCCTGTGGCAGGACACGCTCACGCATGCGGACAGCGCACTGGTGCGCATGAACCTGGGGCTCGCCCTGATTAATGCCGGTCGCCCCGCGGAAGCCATCGAGCACTACGAGCACTTGTTGCAAAGCGAGCCAGAAAACGAGGTGACGCACCGCAATAATCTGGCGTACGCCTACTTACACGCGGGACGAATGGCCGACGCGATCACCGCATACCGCAGCGCGCTGCGCCTCGATAACCAATCGGTCGAGGCCCACAATAATTTGGCCATGGCACTCCTTAACGCCAATCAGCCGCAAGAGGCGGCCGAGCACTTTCGCGCGGCGCTGCAATTAAAGCCCGATTACACGGATGGCCATCTTGGCCTGGGCATGGCGCTCTTCGCCGCACGGCAATACGCGGCCGCCGCCGATGAGTTCGAAGAACTGCGGCGAGCACGCCCCGACTCGATCGAGGCCAACATGCATCTAGCCAAGACATATGTGGAATTGGGTAATCCCGCGGCCGCGCGTGCAGCAGCGGTGCGTGCCATCGGACTGGCCAGGGGCCAAGGGCAAGTCGAAACCGCCAGGCAAATCGAAGCCTGGCTAACTGCCTCGCAGCAGTCGTCCGGAACTCCCTAGCCACGATGGCCCTTGTGGCGCCATTTTCCGGCCGCGCCTATCGCGAGGAGCCCTCCCACGACAGCCAGCACTGCCGCTGCTGGCTCGGGCACGAGATGATTGGCCAGAAAATCGATATTGTGGGCCAGCAACGTTTCGTTGCCGAACTGCATGTTGAAGACATTTGTATCGAGCACGTGACCAAGGCCGACACCACGATAAAACTCGTGATAGACCCCCATGGCCGTTAATTGATTCGAAACGGCCAAGTCGCCAACGAACGGGACTTGAGTATCCGCATCGCCGTGAAACATAAACGCGGGGGGCGCGCCCAGGTGGATGACGCTCTCGGTCCCATACATGCTGCCCAGAAAGTCGAGCACCACGGACGGCGTATAATGCGCGGGTGCATCGTTGTACCCTACGAGCTCGGCGGTGATCGCACCGGCGGATACGCCGCCGATGCCGATTCGATCGGCCGCGATATGGTAGGTCGCTGCGTTGTTGCGCAGCCAATCGATGGCCTTTTCCGCATCCTGTACCGCGGCATTGATCGCATTGCCCCCCAATTGCAGATCGGGAAAGCTGTCGTAGCCGGGGGGTGGGGGAGTGAAATTGTCAGCCGGGCCTGGCGAAGAATTAGGCGGCAGGTTTCCGTACATGCGGTAATTGATCGACACGACGACATACCCGAGCGATGCATATTGCTGCGCTAGCGGAGTCATGTCGGCCTTGTCTCCCGAAACGAAGCCACCCCCATGAATTAAGACGATAGCTGGTGTCGTCGCGGGTAGGGGCGTGG
>CAMFLN010000642.1 GCA_945957305.1 uncultured Planctomycetaceae bacterium
GCATGGATGTGCGTCAGCCAATCGGCTTCGGCTCGCCCTTACGGTTGGTACGGCTATTACGGCCCGCGGCCTTACTACCGGCCTTACTACGCGGCGCGTCCTGTTTATCCTGGCCCCTATTTCCGTCCGTACGCGGCGTACTATCCGCGCGTGGCGGTGGGCGTCTATCCGCCCGTGGCTCCTTATTACTTCGGCGCGCCGTACGCTCCTTATCCTGCTCCGTATGCATACTGGGGCTGGTAGAACGCGGGGCGGTTACCCTCGCGATCATGAGAGCATGTTCGCAGGCCTGCTCGTCGGCGCTGCGCGATAATGATAGACTGACAACGGCTGAGCGTTGCGTCGCGTGGTGCGACGGTGCGCATGTCCGCCTGTTGATCAACCGGCAGACTCGCGAGGCGATGGTCGGCACTTGTGGATCATCCCTTCTCGCTCAGAAAGCACGCCCGGCATGTGTTGCGCAAGATTTCGTTGGTCGCTGCTGGGCGTAGTGCAGCTGTGCCTGTCGCTGCTGTTTCCCGCGTCCTCGCGTGCCGGGGGAGGCCCCGAAGGGGTCTTCATCGTCGCCAACTCGCGCAGTTGGGCTTCGCAAACGATCGCCAATCATTTTGCCGAGTTGCGGCAGATTCCTCCCAGCCACATCCTCAATCTGGATTGGCCCTATTCGACCGATATGGTCGACGTGGGAACGTTTCGCGAGAAGTTGCTGCTGCCCGTGCTCGGCGCGATTCAACAGCGCGGCATCGGACCACAGATTGATTATCTCGTCTTCTCCAGTGACTTTCCGTGGAAGATCGATTTCAAAGCCCTGCTCGGCAGTCAGCAGGCCCCACCGCAATACAACCCGATCGGCTCGATTACCTCGTTGACGTATTTCGCCTCGATGGTGATGCGGGCGGATTTCCGCTTCGTGCTCCCCGAGGCGAACAATTATTTCCGCCGCCCGGATGCCGAACACCCCGACACGCCGTCACAAGGCTTTCGCGGTTGGTACGGATTCGACGAGAAGGGCAAGATGGTCGAAGGTGGCGGGGCAACCTATCTTCTGAGCACGATGCTCGGCGTCACCAGCAACAACGGAATGAGCGTCGAGGAAGTCGTCGCTTACCTCAAACGAAGCGCCACAGCCGACGGCACCAAACCCAAGGGAACCATCTATTTCTGCCGCACCGGTGACGTGCACCGTTCGGGCACGCGCGAGCCGGTGTTCACTAGTGCCGCCGCACATCTCAAGAAGCTAGGCGTCAATGCCGAGATCGTCACCGGCAAATTGCCCGTGGGCAAAAAGGACGTCGCTGGGCTGCTGACCGGTACCCGCAATTTCGATTGGAAGGCTTCGCAAAGCGCCATTCTCCCCGGCGCGATCTGTGAGAACTTCACCAGCTACGGCGGTATCTTCGAATTCAACGACGGCCAGCAGCGGTTGACGGATTTCCTGCGGGCCGGGGCCGCCGGCTCGAGCGGCACAGTGATCGAACCTTTTGCGCTCGCGGCTAAATTTCCTTCCGCGTTCGTGCAAGTACACTACGCCCGCGGTTGCTCGCTGGCCGAAGCCTTCTATCAATCCACCGCCTCGCCCTATCAGTTGATTGTCGTCGGCGATCCGCTGTGTCGCCCCTGGGCGACGATCCCCACGGTCACCGTCGACCGCCTGACTCCCCAGGGCACGCTGCGCGGCAAAGTGATCCTGCATCCCGCGGGCGAAGTGAATGGCAAACCACTCGATCGCTTCGAATTATTCGTCGACGGCATGCAAGCCGCGCGTTGTGCGGCCAACGACACCTTGGAGTTCGACACGGCCAACTTTCCGGACGGCGCCGCCGAAATTCGTGTGGTCGGGATCGAAGGTTCGCACATCGAAACGCAAGGCCGGTTGGTCGTTCCGGTTAAGTTCGACAATCGCAAACGCAAAGTCGAATTGACCTCGTCCGCCAAGGGCACTGCGACCTGGGATGAACCTGTCAAAATCGAAGCCAGCGCTCCCGGTGCGACCAAGATCCTGCTCTTTCAAGCGATGCGGCCGGTCGGCACCATCAATGGCGAGAAAGGCGAGATCGAAATCAAGCCCGAGGAGTTCGGGTTGGGGCCCGTGACGATCCAAGCGAGGGCCATCTTCGACGACGACCCCAAGGACGCGGCCCTCTCTGCGCCACTGGCGCTGACGATCGTTCCGCCGGCGGCGCTACCCGCGGGTAAGTTGAAGGCCAGCACCAAACTCACGCCGGGCCTGCAGTTCAAGGCCGATGGTGACGCACTCTTGGTCGTGCCGGCCACGAATCAGAAAAAGTGGCTCGAAGACACCAAAGTCAAGCCGGATCAATCGTTCATCCTCGCCGCGATCTTCGACGTGCCGGTCGACGGCGTCTACCAGTTCGAATTGAAATACGTCGGACCGCTGACGCTGAAGATCGACGGCAAAACTGTCCACGATGAAAAGCAAAAAGAACCGCTGTGGAACTACGTACCGCTGGCCCTCAAAGCAGGTCATCACCGCTTCGAGCTGCGTGCCAAAGGGGGACAACCGGACGGGCTCGAGATTCGCTTCGGCCGCGACGGGGTCGTCGATCTAGACGGCAAGCAATTCCGCCACCCTTGAGCCACGACCATGATGCACGAAGAATTCATGCGGCTGGCGCTGGCGCAGGCACGATTGGCCGCCGAGGAGGAGGAGGTTCCGGTCGGCGCCGTCGTGGTACACGAGGGGCGCGTCATTGCGGCGGCTCACAACCAGCGTGAACAACTGCAGGATCCCACGGCGCACGCCGAGATGGTGGCGATCACCCAAGCCGCCGCGGCCCGGGGGAGCTGGCGCCTCAACGATTGCCTGCTATACGTGACGCTTGAGCCTTGCCCCATGTGTGCCGGCGCCATCGTGCAAGCCCGGCTCCCCTATGTGATCTACGGAGCGGCCGACCCGAAGGCGGGGGCCGTGGATACCCTCTACCATCTGCTCAGCGATTCACGATTGAATCACCGCGTGGATACCACTGGCGGAGTGTTGGCGGCCGAAGCCGGCGCCCTGCTCAGCGAGTTTTTCCGCCGACAGCGGGCCGCGGGAAAAAAGTAGCGTCGCGATTGTCAGACTCTACCAGGCTGTCAGGTGACGCCTCAGATTCTGTCAGATGAATTCTGAAGCGAAATTCGCGCCGGGCGCCGCTCATTCCGCAGCCGCCGGCGCTGCGGCGGCTGCTGCCGGATCGGCGGGCGCTGCGCCAATAATGCTGCCCGCGGTCAGCCGTGCGGCATCGGCCACGCCTTGATTCAGCTTTTGCTGATAGCGCCAGGCGATCATCACGCGCATGCCGTCGATATCCTTGCTGTACAACTCAAACACGCCGGGGGCTGTCTTTACGTTCCCTCCCCAGTCGACGAAATTCTGATTCCCTTCGACCTTCATATACTTCCTGTCTACTGCAGGCC
>CAMFLN010000643.1 GCA_945957305.1 uncultured Planctomycetaceae bacterium
GTATGCGCCGCCGAGGCTTTGGCCTTTTGTTCGGCCACATCGGTGATATCGACGGTGTAGTTCGGCTGGTTCGAGTAGAAGAAGAACACGACCGGTACCTTGTGGGGTTTGAAGCCTTCGCGCTCGAGTTCGGGGAAATAAAGCCGCCACACCGCGGCCCGCATCGCGTCGGCCGTGATCACGGCGCCGGTGCGATGGTCGGTTTTATGCCACTGCTCGTAGGGCGCGCCCGGGTCGATCGACAGAATGGCGTCGGGTTTGTGGCGGCGAATTTCGCGGGCCACGTCCTTGGTCAGGGTTTTACGATCGACGTATTCGAGCATGCCGTCGTCATGTCCGAGCCAGGTGATGTGGTCCTTGGGGATGCCGAGGATCGCGCACGATTCTTCTTCCTCGCGTTTGCGAATCTCGGACAGTCGCTCCTTGGTCATGGTCGGATCGTTCGAGCCCGCGTTGTCACTCGTATAGATCAAAATCTGCACGTTGTTGCCATTGGCCGCGAGTTTGGCGAGCAATCCGCCCGAGGTGAACGTTTCATCGTCGGGATGGGGTGTCACGGCCAGAATGGTCTTGCCGGTCCATTTCTCGATGCGGTCGTCCCCCTTGTATTCCGGCTCGGCCACGGTGATCTGGGCACCAGCGGCAGTCGCCAGCGTCAACATCACAGCGAGCACGTAAAACAACACACGAGGTGGGCAGCAGTGGGGCAGGCAAATAGATCTTTGCAGCGTCATGACGTTTCCCAAAAGTGGTCGGCCGGAATATCGAAATCGAACGCCCGCAATCGCCAGGCGTGGCTGTATTGTGATAAGCCGGCGGCCGAAATGCCATGCCCGCGGCAATGGCCGACGGCAAACAGATTTCCGAGGTCACAGCAAATGAAAGGCGCGCCGCGCGGCTGGCGCCCACCGTCATAATGCGGGCACCATGCCGCCGGCGGCCGGCTGTTAGCCTTGCAAGGCCGGCAACATCAAGCCCGGAAGCTTCCACCAGCCAGGCCGATGCGTCAGGTCGACGGTCTTGCGCGCAAGGATGTGCGCCGTCTTGTGAGTCGGAAACCAGAAGGGCTTGGGCATCATCGTCAGTGGCCCTTCGATTACCGTCTTTTGCGCGGCATCAAGCAAATACGTATTGTGCACCCAGCCGAGCCCGCTTTTCGGGTCTTCCAGACTTCCCTCGGGAAATCCCCCCCAGGGCGTGCACATGAGTGCATAACTGATCGCGGGCCAGTGATTAATTCCCACGGTGCCAAACCGCAAATTGGCGACCAATTCCTGGAAGCGCTCCTCGTTCCCTTTCTGCCGGCGGAACTTGGGATGGATCATCACGCCGGCCCCAAGATTACCCCACAGCCGATCATTGACGAAACCCGCTGCGCGATCGACAAACTCTTCCGGGGTCGCGGCGTCGAGCCCCGTCTCGGCGCAGACGCACACGAACGATTCTTCCTCGAAAAACTGCGGTTCTTGATCGGGAGAGACGTCGCGAACCAAGGTCCAAGGAAGCGTGCCGTCGGGCCCTGCTTCCGGCTTGCGACCGGTGAATCGTACGAAACGCTCCTCGGCGCCAGGATAGTAGGCGCGACGGCGCGGCACGCGCGCCAGCACTGCTTCGATCTTGTCGAGAAACGCAGATCGCTGCGGCCAGTTACGGCTCGTAACGATCATTTTCGTCGCGATGCAATTGAACGAAGCGTTATTAGTGATCATGGCCGCTACGTTCTCGGCCTGGAAGTTCAATTCGCGTTCACTGTACTCCCAGGGAACCACGATCCAAGGAGTGACGTTCCCCAGCTCGCTCGTTATTCGCTTCTGCAACCGCGCTGTTCCGCTGGCCTTGCGCTCCGCACGCTCGGGCCCCGGGGGGCCCCAGACAATGGTTTCGTGCGAGAAGATCGAGCCCGTGATGTGCACTTCGTCGATCGCCTCGTGTTCGACCGCGTAGGTTCCGACGTCGGCTCCGCCGTAAATAATGCGCAAAAATCCGGCCTCGATCAGCGACGCAAAAGCCTGGGCGAAGATCCCGCCGAGATACTCGTTCACAGGATTCATCTTCAGCAGAACGACTTTGCCCTCTTGGAAAAGTTTGCTGAAGGCGTCCGTCGGCGCAATGCTGCTGACATTGCCCGCCCCCAGTACGAGCGCAATTCCAGCGGGGGCCGAGCCTGGGCGAACGTAGCAGGCGCTGTGTTGCTGTAGATTGTCGCGCGTCACGCCGGGCTGCATCCACACGTCAGCGCGAAAGCCGGAGAACAGCACGGAATCGAACATGCCGCGCGTGGGGAAAACCTGGATCTTCAGTTGACCGTTTTTCGTGGTGCTGATCTGGCCTGGCAGCTTGACCGCGCCGTGCCGCTCGATATCGGTCAGCGATTGAATGAGCAACTTCAGGTAGCGAACCGTGGCCAGTGGGCCGGCGGCCATCTCTTCCCCTTCGAGCGGGGTGCCGCGCTCGATCCCTTTGGCCCGGCAGGCTTCGGTGACCCACCGATCCGTGGCATCAATCGCACCGGCCAGGCAGGCGCGTGCGAGGTCGATGCGTTGGGCCAGCGCAGTTTCGCGCCAACGTTCCTTCGACGCCGATAGATCGGCGAGGCAGCGATCGATCACTTCACGAGCGGTGATCTGGCCAGTCCGCTCCTGGTACAACGCCGCTGAAGTCGCAACACTCATCCCACACGCCCTCCCAGGATATCGCCAGCCGAGTCGTGTTCTGCCGTGCGCTGCCGAGACAAGAAGCTCTAAGACAGACAGCAGATTGCGAATCGGCGCCCCGCGCGCAAGTGATTGCCACTTGAGCGGAATTCTCAAGTGGCAATCACGAGTGCCCTCATTGTGCCCGAGAGCGTTCGCCCCCGCCACCGATTTTGGCAGAAATTATGCTACAAGCTCGTGTGAGACGGCGACCAGCAAGCCTGGCAGCATAGGGGTTGGCCAGCGCTTATACACGCCGGATCTCTGCCCCTCATGGGGCAGAGATGTAGCACATCAGCGTATGGTCCAGCAGGGTCAATTTGCGATCGGTCCGCAGCGCGGGACCGTCGAAATTGGGGTAAATGTCGTCCGGACTTTCGGCCGCCGTATTGACGAACAAGTTCCAACGAATGAGTCGGGCCGCATGCGGAACGGCGAACTCGCGCGGCAGCGTTCCGGCGTGGCACATCAGCAGCACGTTTCGCGGCGGTTCGGCGACGTTCGCTGTCGGCGGTGCTGCGAGCAAGCACGTTAAGCTCAACTCGTCGCTGTCCCAGGGGACCGCACCACCGTCGGCGCCGTACCAACTCACATCGGGCAAAGTTCCCGGCACGAGCGGTTCGCCTTTCAAAAAGCTCGAACGACGCACGGTGGGCTGGCGCTTACGGAAATTGATCAGGGCCTGTCTCTTATACACATCTGACGCTGCCGACGATCGCATAAGTG
>CAMFLN010000644.1 GCA_945957305.1 uncultured Planctomycetaceae bacterium
CAGTAGATGTTCTTGGGCCCGTTGATCAGGATATCGCTGATCGTGGGATCCTTGAGCAGCAACTCAAGTGGCCCCAGTCCAAACGTCTCGTCGAGAACTTCGTCGACCAGACGCTCGCGCTCGCTGCGGTTGAGCAGGGTGTCTTCGGTGTCGCACAAATGCTCGACGACGAGGCGGATTTCGCGCCGCAAAACGTCGCCTGCCAGGTCGCCGACACGGGTCAGGTCGAGCTTGTCGACCAGCTTGCCGTGGATGCGGCGCTTCAATTCTTCGAATTCGTTTTCTTGCGGCTTGTCGCGCGTCGCGGCGAGCGGCGGTTTGATGTTTGTGGCCATTGTTCGTGGATTGCCTGACTGGTGCGGCCGAAGGTCGACGACGCTACGGCGACCGTCAACGGATACTACGTGCTCGATAGATTTCCACAGAAAGGATAGCTCACCCCTGGTGAATACTGAGGCCAGCAAAAGGGCCAGATTCGCCAAAAGCGCAGGCGAAAAAGACGCAGGAGGGCCAGCCGTAAATTACGGCGTCAGGCGGGGCGCATCGCCACCCCTGCTAGGGGGCCAAGGGCACAATGGAACACGCGCACGACCGCATCAACAAGCACAAAACTACTTGTTGGCTGTTGGGCCACCTTTGGGCCAGAAGTTGAACAACCGGGTCAACGAAGTCCGCGTCGACTCGCTCCCCTCCCCTTCCGACGCCCCGCCGCCGGTCAGGGCCGCCGCCAGCTGGATGATGGCCTGGGTCACGGCGGCTTTGGGGGCCTGCTCGATCAGCGGGACGCCGTTGTTGCGCACCTCGCTCATCGTGCGGAAATCGTTGGGGATCTGCAGATAGATCTCGCGGCCGATCGTCTCCTGCGCTTTTTTCAGGCTGATATGACCTGAATCCAGACCCGCGCGATTGACGACGATTTTGACTTTTTCCGAAAGACCAGGATTCGCCCCGAACGAAGTCAGCAGACGCACGACATTCCGCAAGCACGCCAGGTCAAGCTGTGTGACCAGCAGCACATGATCAGCCATTTGCAACGCCACCTGGTCGAGGGCGTTATAGGACTTCGAAAGATCGAGGACCAGGTGGGTAAATGTCGCTTTCAGCAAGCCGATCACCCGCTGCAAATCGTCCGGCGTGATATGCGGGATTTCCTCCATCTGTACCGGTCGCGGCAAGAGGAACAAACCCGACGAGTGCTTCGTCAGCGAGCGCTTGAGCAGGGTAAAATCCAAACGCGTTATATTCTGTGCGACGTCAAACAGCGTGTAATCCGGTATCGTATCGAGCAAAACGTCGGCATCCCCCAGGCACAAATCGAGGTCGACCAGGGCGACGGTGTTTCCCTCATTGCCGGCGAGGATACAGCCCAAGTTGGTGGCGACGCTCGTGGCGCCGACGCCGCCGGTGGCGCCGGCGACCGCGATCACCATGGTTTGACGCACCTTGGCATCGCCACGACCAAAGCGGCGCTCGCGGATGCGTCCCAAGGCCTCGACCAGGTCTTCGATGCGCACCGGGCGAGCAAGGAACTCCTTAGCCCCGGCCCGAATCGCTTTCAGGATCAAGCCGCCATCGGTTGAACTACTGACGACCAGGATGTTGCACTCGGGCGATGACTCGTGCAAGCGACCGATCAGCCGCAAGGCTTTTTCGGGATCGTGGTCGAGCGACACCAGGCCTATGTCGGGGTGAGTTTGCGACACCACGTCGGCGAAGAATTCGTAACGCGAGCACTCGGCCTCGAGCCAGACCGTGTCCAGGCCCAACAGCATGGACTTGATCGATTCGCGCGTGGCGTCGCTGGGATCGACGACCGCTAAGCGAAGCACGTTGGCCATGAGTTGCCCTTGCGGCATCTTCGCCGCCGCCACATCGTCGAGACAGGATCGCCCACCACGGAACCCGCGAAAACAAACGCCCGCCTTATTTTTTTAGGTCATAGCCAACGGGCCCGACGATTCCCGGCGGAGATTGTGCGCTCGCCGCAGAAGAATTATTCCGTGTCGAAGGATTGTTCGGTTTGTAGGAAACAGACCGCTGCTCGGTCAGTTGCGGACCATCGGTCGCGGCCGACCGCCGTGCCGAGGGAAGCGCGGGGGCGGGTGCTTTTGCCGTGGCCGCTGGTGGCGCCGGAGAGGCCTCGGGGCCCGGAGCTGATGTCGACGGCCGGGTCGCTGCCGTCGGCGGCATACGCATAATCGACTGCGGGCGTGCGCGTGACGCCGAGGGCGCTGGCTCCGGACGGGGTGTCTCGACCGCTTCGTCCGATTCAATCACGGTTTGCCCTTCGTCACCCCCCACCGGGGCGCCATTCGGCCGCGAAAACTCATACAGCGTTCCCGGGGATAGCGAAGGACGGCACGCGTCGTCAGCCGGGCAGCGTGGCACTTCGATATGCCCCTTGATGTACATCTGGAAATCGCTCGGACTGGAACTCGTGGTTCCCGGTCCATTTGGTGGCACGTCACAGGGATCGAGCGCTTCAACCAATTGCGGCGTGACCATTAGCAGGAGTTCGATCTCTTCGTCGAAGCCTTTGACGTTGCGGAACAGCGCGCCGACATAAGGCAACTCTCCGACCCACGGAACCGCACGTTTCTCGTAAACGCGGCGATTTTGAATCAACCCGGCCAGGGCCAGGGTTTGGCCGGCCCGCATTTCGACGCCGGTATTCGCCTCGCGGATTTTCAAAGCCGGTACCAGCTGACCATTGATCACCGCGGCGTGCGAATCATCGATTTCAGTAACGCGCGGGTAGACCTCGAGCCGGATGGCGCCGTTACCCAGCACGATCGGCACGAAATCGACCTGGGTTCCGTACGTCTTCCACTGCACCGAGATCGTGCCCAAGCTTTGCGGGACGGGGACAGGGAACTGGCCACCTGACGAGAAGCTGGCCGGGCGGCCGCTGTATGCGGTTAAGTTTGGTTCGGCGAGAATCGTGGCCAACTGCTGCCGCTCGAGCATGTCGAGAAAGCCGAGGAAAGCACTATTGGGGTTCACAATGCCGAAGCTGAGGTGCAAATTGTCGCTGGACGGCGTGGCGATAATGCCGGGGCCCGGGGCCACGCTCGACGTACCGAAACTGCCGGCCGCGGTGCCCAGGATCTGGCTGATGGCGGATTGGAAAAAGCTTTGTCCGGACTGCACCCGGAAATCGAAGCCGACTTGCCGCAACTTGGTGCGGGAAACTTCCAGCACCTTGACCTTCAGCAGGACCTGCTGCACACCGGCAATCGTGATGTTATCGATCACCTTGGGATAGAAGTCCTCGGCAATCGCGATGATCCGGCTGATCTGATTGGGGTCATCGACATGGCCCGAGATGATCACGCTGCTGGCCGTGGGAACGACGCGCAAAGCCGTCGTGGGGAATTGAGCTTGCAGCAGCATGGTCAATTCGCGCGCGTCGGGAT
>CAMFLN010000645.1 GCA_945957305.1 uncultured Planctomycetaceae bacterium
GTCATGATGCAACTCGATAAGCGACAGCAAACGGGAGACTCGCCCCGTGTGCCAAAGTTATTTGGCTAAACCAGGCTTTCCGCCGCCAATTCATCGTGCGCGCGTTGATGCTTGGGAGACGGTGGAGCGGCCGCGGCCGCCGGCTTGTGCGGCGTCTGGTCGACCGAAAAGCGGACGCCGATCCGGTGCAAGAAATTGCCAAACGAATCGAGCAGCACGTAGAACACCGGCGTCACGATCAGCGCCAGAATGAGCGAGAACGATTGTCCGCCGATGATCACCTTGGCCATGCTGGCCCGCGCGCCGGACCCTGGTCCTTTGCCCAGCGCGATGGGAACCATGGCGGCCACGAGCATCACAGTGGTCATCAAGATCGGGCGCAAACGCGTGTGGTTGGCCTCGACCACCGCTTCGTGCCGCTGCATACCTTTGGCCCGCAATTGATTGGTGGCGTCGATCTGCAGAATGCCGTTCTTCTTCACAATGCCGACCAGCATGAACAGGCCGAACATGGCATAGATATCCATCGGCGTCCGCGCGAGCACCAGCGACAGCAGGCCGAAGGGAATCGTCACCGGCAGGGCCATCAGAATCGCGACCGGTTGCGACCAACTCTCGAATTGAGCGGCCAGAATCAGGTACATGAACAAAACGGAGAGCACGAACGCAATCAGCAGGTAGTAACCGGTTTCGGCCAGTGTCTCTGCCTGACCGCCGAAGTCATAGGAGTAGGCCGGTGGCAAGTTCATGCCTGCCAAAAGTGCTTCGGTCCGCTGCTGGACCTCGTTGAGTGCGATGCCATCGGGATTGGCCAATACGGTTACCAGTCGCTGGCGATCCTTGCGCTCGATCTGGCTCGGGCCGCGTTGCTCGCTTACTCGCGCCAGGTTCGACAGTGAAACCGGGCCGATCGTGGGCGAGCTGACCGATAGACCGTACAGGTCCTGCATACTCGAGCGATCAACCGCCTGGGCACGCAGCCAGACGTCATATTGCTCGCCGCCGTCGCGGAAGCTCGAAACAGGCAAGCCGCCGACCAGGATCCGCAAGGTATCCGCGATCGTGCCGACCGAGATGCCCAGGTCGCTCGCCGCCTCACGATCGACGATGACCTGCAACTCGGGTTTGCGCAGGGCCAGCGTCGTATCAACGTCCGTCATGCCGCCAGCCTGCTTCATCCGGCCCATCAAGTCATCAGAGATCTCGGCCAGCTTTTCCAAATCGGGGCCGTGCATTTCCACCTGGAAAATCTGCGCGCGGCCGCCGCCTTGAAAGGGGGAAACGTCGTTCACGCTAGCCCGCAGGTCTGGATAGTCGAGCAAAATCTTGCGGGCCTGCTTCTGTACGTCGAACTGGGTGTAATCGCGCTCGCTCAGGTCCTTCATGCGGACGTGGATCGTGCCCTCGGTGACGGTTCCCTGTCCCTTGGCATTGCGATTCGTGCTGCCGACCGTGGTGAAAACGTGCGTTGTGCCGTCGAGCTTCCATAATCTTGCTTCGAGTTCGGCAAAGATCTTGTCCGTGCGTTCGAGAGAATATCCCTCGGGCGTCATGACGTGCACTTCGTATTCGCTCTGATCGTCGCGCGGGATCAGCGACACGCCCATGATCTTGGCGATCGGCACGGTGCTAAAGATGACCAGGACCGTGATGACGACGATCAACGATTTGGCCCGCAGCGATCCGCGCAAAATCAGGCCGTATGCTCCGTCGACCAGTCGCCAGATGAAGCCCGATTTGCTTTTGGCATGCCCGCCTTCGCTCGCCTCGAGCTTGAGGAACCGGCTGCAGAGCATGGGCGTGAGCGTGAAGGAGACAAACAAGCTCATGACGATGGCAAAGGCCACCGTCATTCCGTAGCTGGAGAAGAACCGGCCGATGATGCCCCCCATGAAGGCCAGCGGCAAAAAGATCACGACCAGCGACAGGCTGGTGGCCATGACCGGCAGGATAATTTCACGGGTGCCGATGCGCGCCGCCTCCATCGCCGGCAGACCGTGCTCTTCCATATGGCGGAAAATATTTTCGTGCACCACGACCGCGTCGTCGATCACGATGCCGATGGCCAGGATCAGCCCCAGCATCGTGATGTTGTTGAGCGTAAAGCCCATGTAGTACATGAACGCGAAAGTGGGCACGATCGACGTGGGGATCGCCAAGGTGGCAATAATCGTCGTGCGCCAGTCACGGATAAACAGCAGAATCGTGGCCGAGACGAGCCCGGCGGCCAGCAGCAAGTGGAATTTCACTTCTTCGATCGACTTCTTCACGAATCGCGACTGGTCGCGGGTAATTTCCAGCTCGATATCCGGCGGCAAAGTCGGTTTGATCTTGTTCAACTTGGCTTTGACGTCGTCGGTCACCTTGACGACGTTGGTGCCCGACTGTTTTTGCACCACCACGCTGACCGCGGCGTGACCGTCGAGGCGTGCCAGCGAACGTGGCTCTTCGACGCCGTCCTCGGCGACGCCGATGTCCTTGACGCGAATTGGGTATCCGCCGCGATTGGTGATGATGATGTCGTTGAACTCGGTGGCATTGTGCAAGCGACCTAACGTGCGCAGCACCATTTCCCGCGGGCCTTGCTCGATATGTCCGCCGGGGACTTCGAGGTTCTGCCGTTCGAGCGCGGCACGCACGTCGTCGACCGAAATCCGGTAGGCCGCCAGCTTGTCGGTGTCGATAGTGACGTTCATCGCCCGTGTACGCCCGCCGACGAGCGTCGCGGCACCCACGCCGCTCACGGTTTCCAATTGTTCCTTGATCTGCTTGCGCGCGATCTCGGTGATCTCGCGCAAGTCACGCTTGCCCGAGACGGCGATGGTCACGACAGGCTGGCTATCGGTTTCGAAACGGTCGACGACCGGGCGTTCCGTTCCCTTGGGCAGCTGCGCCAGCACGGCACCGACTTTGTCGCGCACTTCTTGCGTACCGACGTCGCCGTCCTTCGAGAGCAAGAACTGCACGGTGACGATCGACATGCCTTCGGAACTGACCGAGCGGATCGTGTCCACGCCCGAGACGGTGTTGATGACGTCCTCGATCGGCTTGGAGACCGACGTCTCCATTTCTTCCGCGCTCGCGCCCGGCAGGGTCGTCGTCACGGCGCACACCGGAAAGTCGACGTTCGGGAACAAGTCGACCCCCAGGCGGAAGTAGGAAAGAATTCCCAGCACCACGGGCGAGGCGACCAACACCCAGGTGAACACAGGACGACGAATACAGATTTCCGAAATGCCCATAAACTAGCCGCTCGTCAGGTAAGTCTGCGGCCGGTTGTGCCGCCGACCGTTTGTTTTGAATCGGAATGTGTCGCGGTGTAAGTGTGGGGAATTAGCCGGCCGTGCAGTCGGCAGGCTTTTCGCCGTGATCCGGTTCGGCTCTAGCCGCTTCGGCCGCGGGCTGGTCGTGCGC
>CAMFLN010000646.1 GCA_945957305.1 uncultured Planctomycetaceae bacterium
TTTAGCGGCGTTCCCGTAGGGACGCCCGTCACTGGCCGGCACAGCGCTTAAGTCGACGTCGATTCCAACCGCACCACGTCCGGCGTCAGCGGCGCTTCGGCCGCCATTTCGCGGATTTGTTCGGTGATTTTCATCGAGCAGTATTTCGGCCCGCACATGCTGCAGAAGTGGGCGCTTTTGAACGTGTCTTGCGGCAGCGTTTCGTCGTGCATCCGCCGCGCGGTTTCCGGGTCGAGCGACAGCCGGAATTGCTCGTTCCAGTCGAAAGCAAAGCGGGCACGCGACAGCGCGTCGTCCCGGTCGCGGGCGCCGGGGCGGTGCCGGGCCAGGTCGGCCGCGTGGGCTGCGATCTTGTAGGCGATCACTCCTTGCCGCACGTCGTCTTCCTCGGGCAGGCCGAGATGCTCTTTCGGCGTGACGTAGCACAGCATGGCCGCGCCGCTCCAACCGGCGATCGCCGCGCCGATGGCGCTCGTGATATGGTCGTAGCCCGGGGCTATGTCGGTCACCAGCGGCCCCAGGACGTAGAACGGCGCCTCGTGGCACCATTCGATCTGTTTTTTGATGTTCATGTCGATCTGGTCCATCGGGATATGCCCAGGACCTTCGACCATGACCTGGGTTCCCTTGTCCCAGCCTCGTTTGACCAGATCGCCCAGGACCTTCAGCTCGGCGAATTGCGCTTCGTCGCTGGCGTCGGCGATCGAGCCCGGCCGTAGCCCATCCCCCAGGCTCCAGGTGACGTCGTACTGACGCATGATGTCGCACAGGTCTTCGAAGTGCGTAAACAGAGGGTTCTGCTGGCGGTGGGCCATCATCCATTTGGCGATCAGCGAGCCGCCGCGGCTGACAATGCCCGTGATCCGCCCCATGGTCAGGTGCAGATGCTCGAGCAAGACACCGCAGTGGACGGTCATGTAGTCGACCCCCTGCTTGGCCTGATGTTCGACCATGTCGAGGAAGTGCTGCGGGCGCATGTCCTCGATCTCGCCCCCCAGCTCTTCGAGCATCTGGTAGATCGGCACGGTGCCAATCGGCACGGGCGAGGCGGCGATGATGGCCGCGCGGATGTTGTCGATATTCTTGCCCGTCGACAGGTCCATCACGGTGTCCGAGCCGAAGTGGACGGCCGTATGGAGCTTTTGCAGCTCGGAATCGACGTCGCTGGTGACGGCCGAGTTGCCGATATTGGCGTTAATCTTTGTCTTGGCGGCAATGCCGATGGCCATCGGTTCGAGCCGGCCCGCCAGGTGTACTTTGTTCGCCGGGATGACCATGCGGCCGCGGGCGACCTCGTCGCGGATCAATTCCGCAGTGAGCTGTTCTCGCTGAGCGACATATTCCATCTCCGGCGTGATCGTGCCGGCCCGGGCGGATTCAAGTTGCGTCGACATGGGCACGAGGCCTCCGTGAACGAGTAAGCAGGGCGGGGCGGGTCGAACCGAAGTCGAATAACGGCAAAAGGTTCGGCCACTTTCGTTTCGGTCAATCCTATCGGTGCCAGGGGGTTTGTCAAACCGCCGACAGCGGTCTGGCCGTGGCGCCTGTTTTCTCAATGCACCGATTGTGCCCGCGAACTCTTGGCGGGCGGTTCCACCTGTTCTGACGACTGGCGTGCGCGAAGAGATGCTGGTTTTGTCAGGGTGCGGCCTGTCTTTCTCCGCACTGCAAGAAAGTTCGGAAAAAAATGGAAATCGTCGCCGGGAAAGAATCACCCGGACGATATGTCGAGTACCCAAGCACGTGCGTCGCCACCGCGGTCAAAGATTGCCGGACACGCCCTTTCCGGTGATTCGAGCAGATCTGTGGCGGGCGACGGCCGCCGGTTCCCAAGCCTCATTCGCTAGTGGTCTGCCGCAAACGATGTCAAACGACCTGACTGTTGGAACTTCGGACGAATTGTTGTGTGACGTGGGGGCGCTACCCCCGATCGGCGTGGGGAGCGCGCCGCAGGAAGCCGAAGTCCACGAATTGTGGCGGATCATCTCGGTCGACGGCTCGACACGAATCTTTCAGACCAAGCCGGCCCTCGAATCGCCCGGCAAGCGTGCTGGGCGGCGGGCCGTCACCGCGTGCGACTTGAACCGCGGGGCGCAAGCGGGCTCGCTGTTCGCTCAGCAAGGGGACGCCGCGGTACCGGCGCTCGTAACCGAGAACCTGACACCACTCGCGGCACAAACCGACGCTGAGCTGAGCGTGCAACTGACCAGCGTCACGCAGGCCTGGCCCTCGCTGTCACCCGGGATTCGAGGTGCCGTGATGGCGCTGATTCGCGCCGCCTCTACGGCCCGGCCGACACGCCCGGCCGCGGCACCACGCCGCGAATAAATTCGGCGATTTCTCCCAAGCCAGCGCCGGGGGTGAACACCTTGGCGACGCCGATCGCGGTCAGTTTCGGAATGTCGGCCGCGGGAATAATGCCACCGACGATGACCTGGACATGCCCCAGGCCGCGGGCACGCAGCGCGTCGATCAGAATGGGCACCAGCGTCGAATGGGCGCCCGAGAGCAGGCTGACGCCCAATACGTCCGCGTCTTCGTCCTCGACGGCGCGCACGACGGCGTCCGGCGATTGCCACAGCCCGGTGTAGATGACTTCCATACCGGCATCGCGCAGCGCCCGGGCGACTACTTGTATGCCACGATCGTGGCCATCTAGCCCCAGTTTGGCCAAAACAACGCGGATCGGTTGAGAATCAGCCATGCGCGAGTGTGGTAAGAGGAAACTCTAGAATCGAGAACCAACCCTGAGTCTAAGTGGTGAACGCAGCTGGCTCAAGGTGCGGAGTTCCCTGCGCGCAGCCCCCCGACGCTCTGCCGTCTCCCGCAAGGAGAGAGGTTTTTGGTGGTTGTGTGCGGCACGCCGCGCGTGGCGCCTTGGGCTGACGCCCGTTCCAGTCAGCTCTGAATGTACGTCTTCAAATAGTGGTTTTCGAGGACGCACTGCTCGTGATGTGACTTCACCAGGTCGCCGATCGATACGAGGCCCAAGAGTTGATCATCCTGCATGATCGGCAAGTGACGCACACGGCGCTCGGTCATGAGCTGCATGGTTTCTTCAATTGAATCGGACGGCGAAGCGGTCACCACGTCGCACGTCATGGCCGCCGTGACGGGCGTTTCCTCCAGCGGGCCGCGCTGCGCGGCGCATGCGCGCAGAATATCGCGCTCGCTGATGATGCCGACCATGCGCGTGTGCGCGTCGTGACGGTTGGCTCCCATGACGATCAACGAACCACAATTACAGTGCACGAGCTTTTGTACGACGTCACCCAAAGTCGCCGATTCGTCGATGGTGAAGACTTTGCTACCCTTGACATTCAGAATGTCCTGCAGCGTCATCGCGGGCTCCCCAGAAAAGAAGATTGGGCAATGCGAAATGTGAATTAGCGACTGGCCCGCCTCTCTGTTTC
>CAMFLN010000647.1 GCA_945957305.1 uncultured Planctomycetaceae bacterium
GAGTACCACATTCATGAGCGAGTCCATCAAGCCTTGGCCGGGCCAATGGCTTTCCGTAAAACCTCGCGCATCAACTCGGCAGGCGCCTCGCTCCCAGTGAACAATTTGTATTGCAAGGCTGCCTGGCGAATGAACATCTCGACACCGGTCACCACGGTGCAGCTACGGCTCCGCGCGTCCTTCACCAGCAACGTGCTTTCAGGATTGTAAACCGTGTCGAAGACGAGCATCGACGGCTTAAGATGATGTTTTTCGTAAGGCGTTTCGTCGACGTTCGGATGCATGCCCAGCGGCGTGCAGTTGACCAGAACGTCGGCCGGCACGTTGTAGCGGGTTCCCCAATCGATGGCACGGCAACCGAGAAACTTGGCCAAGGCCTCGGCCCGCTGACTGGTGCGGCTCGCCAGCACAACCTCGGCGCCACGACGCAGCAGCCCATAGCCTATGGCCCGTGCAGCGCCCCCCGCGCCCAGCACAAGTGCCGTTTTACCCTGCAAATACCTGGTATTTGACGTCTGCTCGTTGATTTCCAGAGCGCCCGCGAGGCTGTCCATCGCCGCACGGTAATCGGTGTTGAAACCGGCCAGCTCATTCCCCTCGAATACGATCGTATTCGCCGCGGCGGTTCCCTTCACCGCGCCGTCGATCTTGCCCAGAGCTTTCATGACCGCTTCCTTGTGGGGAATCGTCACGCTCAAGCCCCGAATCCCCAGTTCGCGCGCATCGTCGAGGAAGCCGGGCAGGTCCTCGCGCGGAATGCGAAAAGGAAGATATACCTTGTTCAGCTTCGCTGCCGAAAATGCGGCGTTGTGAATCAAGGGACTGAGGCTATGCGCGATCGGATCGCCAATCACGCCGTAGACCTCGGTGTCGAGCGTGATGTCGTCGTAGCGATAAATCTCGCGCATCTGCTGAAAGCTGAGTTGTCCGGGGGCTAATGTGCGCTCGTGGTGAAAGGTGGCATAAGTGAACGGGCTGCCGTAACGACCGGCTAACAGGCGCGAGGGAGTGCCAATGTCCCCCATGCAAAATCCAACGGTCGGCTGCTGACTCTCGCGCACCAGCCGCAACATGCGCAGATTGTCGTGCGGATGATTCGCCAACGTCGCGAGCTTGACGATATCGGCATCGAGTTTGGCCAGGCGGGCGTGCAGTTCGGCCAGGCTGTCCGGCGTTTTGCGGAAATCGTGCAAACTGACGATCCGCTTCGTTTTACCGTAACGAGGAATCTTGGCGGCCACATCCTCTTCGAGGTCGACGTATTCGACCCCTTCGGCGATCGCCGTCCGCAACAGCATTACGCGGGCATCCTCGCCGCCGTTGTATTTGCCGCCATCCTGCGTACGGCGGATCGTGATGATCACCGGACCGGGTCGATCAGTCAGCACACGCTTCAGATTGATCTGACCATTGATATAGTCCAGCCGCAACTCGACGAGCTGAGCACCCTGCTCGACCAGATGCTTATGTTCGGCGATCACGTGGCGATGGCGACCGCGGCCGATACTGACACAAATCATAATTCACGCTCAGCCTATGGATTCGATGGCGTCAGGACACCCGGACAACGCTGAAAGGAGCATTTCTAGCACGCTCTCAGTCCGGCTCGTGTGCAGTTGCTGGCCAGTGAAGTAGTTGCTGCCCAGGCTTGCTCTAGTATAGATTCTTGCCCGCCCGCTGGCACGGGCGGATGAACCGTGCGGCAGGTTCGCGGCCGCCTACGGATTTACGTTCGCATGAACTGACGATCCAGATCTTCCCGCGTGAAGACCAGAGCGGTGGGGCGGCCGTGCGGGCAATGATGCGTATCCTGGGCCAGGTGCCGCTGGTCGAGTAGGGCGCTGATTTCGTCGGGAGTCAGTGAGTCGCCCGCTTTCACCGCGGCTTTACAAGCCATCATGTGCAGCAATTCGTCCAACAAGTCGCGTCGTTCCGGAGCGCGTGCCCCGGCTAACAATAGCTCCAACGTATCGCGCAACAGGCTGGCGGGACTTGCGCCCCGTAGCATCGCCGGATAGCTCGACACCAGCACCGTGCCGCCGCCGAACGGTTCGACACGCAGCCCCAACTGCGCGAGCAATTCCTTTTTGTCGAGCACCATGGCCGCCTCGGCCGGTGAGAGATCCACCGGTTCGGGCACGAGTAGATTCTGAGTTTCGAGCGAACCCGCCATGACCTTGTTGCGAAACTGTTCGTAGAGCACCCGCTCGTGCAGCGCGTGCTGGTCGATCACCAAGACCCCCTCGGCGCTTTCGGTCACCAGGTAGCGGTTATGAATCTGTACCGCGGGGGCCAAGGGAACGGCGGCACGCGATGAGTCGGCAAAGCCCGGCGCATGCGGCCGCAGGCTCCACGGCGAAGTTGCAGCATCGTGGTTCACAAAGTTCCCGAATCGTGACACGATTGATTCGCCGCTGCCTGCGGCGAGACGTTGGCTGACTGCGCTTTCGTCGCCGTCCCCCGCGACCGGCTCCTCGGCCACGCCTGCCGCCTCCCACGAACGTTCCAAGCGATGCAGGTCCAAACCCATGGCGGGGGTCATTGGCGGCGGCCCGGGCGCGACCTGATGCTCGTTACCGTCGGCGCCCGGCGACTTGTTTCCCAACTCAGCCTTGGCCCAATCGACAAACGAGCTACCGCCGTTGCGGTCAAAATCGATGGTTGGTGCTGCCTCGGGGGGACGCACGGCGCGATCCGCCGACAGCGTGTGCGTCAGATCGCTCGTCAAGAACTTGGTGCGAATCGTGCCCAGCAGGTGGCTGTAGAGCCGGCCGCCGTCTTGAAAGCGAACTTCCAGCTTGGTCGGATGGACATTCACATCGACCATATCCGGCGGCATGTCGAAGCACAGGAAGGATATCGGGAAGCGTCCCGTCAGCAACAGACCTCGATAAGCTTCCGCAAGCGCGTGCTGCAGCGAACGGTCGCGTACGTATCGGCCATTCAAGAACAGATACTGCAGTCGGTTGCTGGTCCGACTTTGGCTTGGATGGGCGACGTAACCTGCCAATCGCACGGGTGCATCGTTGCTTTCGATCCACAGCAGGCTGTCCGTCAGTTCCGGCCCAAAGAAACAACCGATCCGCTCGCGCCAGTCTTGGCAAGCCGGCAGGTCATAAACGGCGCGGTCGTTGTGCCGCAGCACAAAATGCACCTGGGGACTGGCCAGGGCCAAGCGGGTGAACGCCTCGGTGACGTGCCCCATTTCGGTTTGCGTCGATCGCAAGAATTTGCGCCGCACCGGAGTATTGACGAACAGGTTCCGCACTTCGACCATCGTTCCGCAGGCACAGCCGCAGGGAGCGATCGGTCGATGCTCGCCGGCGATCACCTCTAACTCCGCACCCGCGGTCGCGTCGGCGGTCCGGCTGCGCAGCGTGAAGTGGCTGACTTCGGCAATCGATGCG
>CAMFLN010000648.1 GCA_945957305.1 uncultured Planctomycetaceae bacterium
CCTTTGGCATACTGGCCGTCGCGCTGAATATCTACCCGGTCAAATATCTGCAGGCTTTGGTTGTTTTCAGCACTTCCACAATCGCGGCTACGCTGCTGGTGCCTGCCATCATGGCTGCGTATTGGCGACGCGCCACAGTCCCAGGCGCGATTTCAGCGATGTTTAGCGGTGCTACGACAATGCTCGGGCTGTTCAGCACGGGCTGGATCATGGCGTTCAATGGTTATGATCAGGGACTGGGGCCCGAGACCACATTTCGCGCCTATTACCTGCTTGGACTCGAACCGATCGTTTGGGGACTGCTCGTGTCGACGACGGTGGGAGTCACCGTCAGCCTGTTGACCCGGCCTCCGGACGAAGAACTGTTGGCTTGGCTATTCGACCAGCAGGATCGGCCGAACGTCGCAAACTCCTAGTTGGGCCGAGACTCCTCGATATATGGGCCGATCACCTAGGGGTCGCCCGTTCTACTCGCTAGACTGCTGCCATGCCGCGACTCGATCAGAAAACGCGAACGCTTCCAGACGGAGCCGCCGACAGTTCGGCCGCGCCGTTCTCCGTGAGTCGCGGACAATTTATGGCACTGGCCGCCGCGCTTCTGGGCTGGCTCTTCGACGGCGCGGAGATGGGCGTCTTCTCGATGGTGGGGCGCCAGGCCATCAAGGATTTGTTGCAGCAGCAAGCGGCCGCTAGTGCCACGGCGGGAAGTGCTGCCACGGTGAGCGAAGGGACCATTGCCATCTGGTTTGGCGTGGTCACCGCTGGGTTTCTCGTCGGCGCGGCCACCGGCGGTGTCTTGTTCGGCTGGCTGGGCGATCGCATCGGACGCGTGCGCGCCATGACGTTGAGCATCCTTACCTACGCCTTGTTTACCGGGCTGTGCGGAACCGTCAGCAGTGCCTGGCAACTAGGTACTTTGCGATTTATCGCCGCGCTGGGAATGGGGGGGGAATGGTCCCTGGGCGTGGCGCTGGTGATGGAAATCTGGCCGAACCGCTCGCGGGCCTTCATGGCGGGTTTGATTGGCGCTGCCGGTAATGCCGGGTATTTACTCGTCGGCGCCGTCGGTCTCGTGCTGAATGCGACATTGGCCGGCCTCAGCACGCGAGCCGCCGATGCGGGAGTTCCGCAGGACTGGATCGATTGGCTTGTCGCCAACGGTGGATGGCGATTGCTGATGATGTGCGGCACCGCTCCGGCTTTGTTGACGTTTCTGGTGCGCTTGTTTGTGCCCGAGTCCGAACGTTGGGAGCAAGAGCGCGACCGCGGCGCGACCAATCATTGGGCGACGCGCGATTTGCTGGCCGTGATCGCCGGAGCCCTGGGGCCAGCGCTGATTATTTTCCTGTGGGCTCCGCGGAGCGAACCCCTGGCCGTATGGCTGCGTGCCGTGGGGACGGTAGCCGGATTGGTGATCGCCACGCTGGGATATACTTTCCCTGTGGTCCGGTACGTACGCCGCCAGGCTGCGGCCACGGGAGCTAATGCCAGCCTGTTAGTGCGGCCGACGCTGGGCCGCATGTTACTCGCCGCCGGGTTGAGCGGTATTGCTTTGCTCGGTACGTGGGGCGCCGCACAGTGGGTGCCCACCTGGGCCGATAAGATCACCGGCGGACAAGTGCACGTCAAAGAATATGCCTTGATGTGTTCGGCCGCGGGCGCGATCGTCGGCACGATCCTGGCCGCGCTGGCCGGCGACCTGTTTGGGCGGCGCTGGACCTATGTGCTGCTCTGTGTATTGTCACTGGGCTCGGCGGTGTGGATGTACCAATTCCACACCGAGTACAACGCCCGCTTTTTGGTGGCGACGTTTTTGCTCGGGGGTTGCACCGCGTCGTTCTATGGCTGGCTGCCGTTGTATCTGCCGGAGCTATTTCGCACCGCGGTACGTGCCACGGGGCAAGGATTCGGCTTTAACTTCGGGCGCATCCTGGCCGCCGTCGGCGCGCTGCAAACCGGCAACCTGGTTCGCGCTTTCGAGGGGGATGTGACGCTCGCCGGCATGACACTCGCCGGAGGCTATCCCCTGGCCGGAACGACGATGAGCTTGATTTACCTCGTCGGCATCGCCTTTATCTGGCTGGCGCCAGAGACCAAGGGACAACCGCTGCCCGAGTGACACTTGCTCGGTCCATCTGCTCAACACAGTCATGCCCGTCGCATCAGTGCAGCGGAGCGTCGCTGCCGGTCATGCCATGCTTCGTGATTTCGCGCATCGTCTCCTGCGCAAGCCGACTATGGAAGCGGCTATACAACATGTAGATCGTCAGCCCGATCCCCAGCCAGCCCGCCAGCCGCAGCCAGGTATCCCACGGCAAGAAAAGCATCAGTGCCAGGTTTACAAAAATTCCTAAAGGGGCCACGACAAAGATCACAGGGCAGCGGAAGGGGCGATTCACCTCGGGCTGCCGCACGCGCAAGATCAACACCGCGGCGCACACGACGACAAAGGCCATGAGCGTGCCGATGTTGACCATCTCTTCCAGCTTGCGGATCGGAGTGAACGCCGTCACGACGCAGATCACGGCCCCGGTCAGCATAGTGGCCAGGTGTGGCGTGCGGAAGCGTGGGTGCACGTGCGCAAAAATGGCCGGCAACAACCCATCGCGGGACATCGCCATGAAAACCCGGACCTGGCTGAGAAAGGTCACCAGCAACACGCTGGTCATGCCGGCGATACCTCCGGCGGCGATGATCGCCGTAGCCAGGTGCAGTGATTTGTTGTCCTCGCGATGCGCGAGATCGCTAAAGGCCTTGGCAATCGGCGCCTTGTCGTCGATCGTGGGATAGGGGACCAGGCCGGTAATAATCGCGGATACAGCGATGTATAAGACGGTACACAATGCCAGTGAGGTGATGATGGCAAACGGTACGTCACGCTGCGGCGTAATGGCCTCTTCCGCGTGTGTCGAAATCGAATCGAAGCCAATGTAGGCAAAGAAGACGATCGACGCGCCGAGCATAATGCCCGAGATCCCGTACGGTATGAACGACGAGCGGGTGGCGTCATCGAGCGGCACCAGGTAATGATTCAGCCCCAGCAGGCCGATCATGCCCCATTTCTCGGCCGCCATGTGCGGTGCTTTCTCGCGCACCTCGGCCAGCAGGGCGTCGGTCGCGGCTTTGTCGGCAGGTGTGCTAGCGAGGTCCGGGCTGTGGATCGCTTCGGCCTTGGCAACGGCTTCGGCCGCTTGTTCCGGCGTCAGGTCCTCCTCGGCGAGCATCCGCTCGCTTTCGATCCGGGCGCGTTCGATCTTGTAGGCCGCTAAAGCGTGCTTTTGCAATTCCGGCGCCTTGGCGATCGCCTCGGCCTTGGGCAGTTTCTCGACATTGATCAGGTGGTCTTTGGCCAGTTTAGGAATCGCCGATTGCTCGGGAAGAATTCGCTCGTTCGAGGGGATGC
>CAMFLN010000649.1 GCA_945957305.1 uncultured Planctomycetaceae bacterium
GGGTGGGTTGAGGCAGGGGTGTGGCGGCTACCGCGGGAAGCGGTGGTGGTTCTGGCAAGGCTGCCGCAGGTTTTGCCGCAGGGGCGACCGCAGCGGTTTGCGCTGCTGGCTGAGCCGTTACGACCGGGCTCGCGGCCGGAGGGGGGGGTGTGGGGGAAGCTGGTGGAGCAACTGCCGGGGTTGTTGCCGTCGCCGTCGCCGCAGCAGGTGCCGCGGCAACCAAAACAACTTGATCATTTTTTGTGACGGCCGGAACTGCAAGCGCGCCCCAAGGTGATTTTTCCTGCACGGCGGAAGCGGTGTGGGCCGCTGCGCTCGGCGCCGACGCTTGCCGAGCATCCGTGATCTCCGGAGGCACTCCAGTTCCGGTCGCGCCAGAAGCGCCGGCCAATCCTGGGCCGGCCGCAGTCCCGTTCGTCCGACTTTGATACGCGAGAGAAGAACGATAAGTCTGCATGAGCAGAGGCCACAATGACGGATCCGTCTTTTGCAGATCGTCCATCAGCTTGGCCTGCACCGCTGGATCGACTTCACCGATCGAGCGCAGCTGGGACATCACATCGTTCAGGTCACGCGGATTGGCGTTGGTCGTTGATTTCGTTGCCGGGCCGGTGCTTCCCTGTGCCAGGGTGCTGCCAGCGCGGGGGTCATTGTTATCGATCGCCAGCAGTGGGTCGTTGTCGGCGGCTGACCGCTGGAACATGCGGCCGCCCAGCGTCGGACGCCGCGATTCTCCCCGCGACAGCAGCGGAGGCGGAGGCGCAAGCGAGCATCCCCACGCACACAGGGCCATCAGGCACAGGGCGAGCCGCAGTGCACGTTGGTTTGAAATGCTAATAACGGCGGAACCAGGCATAGCGATCGCAAACCTTGCAGCAGTCGTGGATGAAGGCGCTAAACGCAACCAGCGGCCGAAGGATTCGACGTACGCAATTCGCAAAGGTAAAGACAGCCGCAGCTTCGAAAACCGGTGAGCAGCGGCGGGAGGATAGGACAAAGGCCGATCCACCGCAAGGGAAAGTGCGTTTCCTCAACCGGCCAGAAAGGCAGTGCATGTGCGGAGGACTGGCGAAGATCGGCGGTTTGCGAACTCCCGCAAGCGGCTGATTCACCCGGGCTAATGCGACGCCCTGCCTGCGGTAGTGCTAGCGGGCTTTCGCGACGTCCGCAATCCGCGACATCCGGGTGATCAAGTTTTCGAGAGCCACACGCGCGCGAAGCGGCGCCGAACTGGCCCCCTTGAGTGCCAGGTCCACGTCTAACACCCAGCGATAGAGATGCACGCTGCGCTGCCGCCCGAGCTGACGAAGTTGATTCTCGGCCTTGGCAATGACGAACGAGCGGAAGCCTGCGGTCTCGAGGGCATATTTCAGCGTGGTGCGCCGGCCCGCTCGTTCCGCTTGCTCGACGACTCGTGCCGCGGCGGCGAAGCGTCGTAACGTGGAGCCCACTTGTGCGAGGATGGCGATCGGGTTCTCGCCCGCTGCTAGCAGTCGGTCAAGTTGCAGGATGGCTTCGGCCGCATTCCCTGAGGTGGCCAGGTCGAGCATGTCCCAGGTGGTCTTAGTCCGCCAGCCGCCAACCATTTCTCGCACCAGCGGCGCGTCAATCGTTTTCCCCGGACCGGCCGAAAGCGCCAACTTGGCCAATTCCTGGTCGAGTATTCCCAGCTCGGGTTCGAGCGTATCGATGAGCAATTCCGCGGCCTGGCGATCGAGGCGGGCCTCGTGTTTCTTTTGCGCGCGTATGACGAGCCACTTGGCCAGAGCTTGCGGCGCAGGGGTCTTGCATTCGATCGCCAGTCCCGCGCTGGCCACGGCCTTGGCCAACTTGGTGTTGGAGGGCCAACTCGCCACTTCGAGCACAAGGATGCTATTGGCTTTTGGGTGGGTCACATACGCTTCGAGTGCGGATCTATGACGCGAGACGAAATCATCTCCTTTGCGTACGGCGACCAGCCGTTGGCCGCCGCCAAACAGTGCCACCGTCGAGAGGCAATCGAAAACTGTATGTGCTTCGACGCTCTCCCCATTGAACTCACTGTAGGAGAAATCGGCGTCTTCTTCGCTGAGCACCGTGCCCCGCAAGGTTTCCAGCACTTCTTGCTTGAGAAAAACCTCATCGCCAAATAGGACACAGACCGGCGCGACCTTGTGCGCGGGCTTTTCCAGATATTCGAGGGCGGTGATCGTGCCTGCCATGGTCGTCAACGATTTAGTTGTCGTTCTCTGTGGTCGGCCTTGCCGGGGGCACTCAGGTCGCGGAGGTTGGCGTGCCAGTGACGCGCGTAAAAAGCAAGCGCCTACGGCGCACGGACAACGAGTTGTCCGTGCCACCCGGTGGTGTACTTTCGAATTTTTCCGTGGCGTCGGGCCCTGGGCATTGTAGCGGGTCCGTCCTTTGTCGTCTCAAGCGGCGGCGCACTGCGATTGCGCAGACCGTCCCTTGCAATGGCGGATGGATGGCGCATACTCCGCGGAGGATTGGCGGGACGCGTCACCGGGGCGTTCGCCAGAGAAACCGTGTAACTTTCAAGGGAAATGCCGATGCGTTGGGCATTCATTATTTTGGCGTTGGGCTTGGTGCCGACGCGCGCCACGGCCGACGAGGAAATACCAGCCTTGCAAATCGCCACGTTCCGCGTGGATGCAACTCCGCCACTAGGGACGCCGTTATGCGACGCCGCGGTGCCGCCAGTCGCGAAGGTGGCAGATCCCCTTACGGCGCGCGGCCTGGTGTTGCTCAGCGGCGAGCAGCCGATCATCTTGTGCGCCGTCGATTGGGTCGGGATCGGCAATCACGGCCATCAGGCCTGGCGCAAGGCTTTAGCTGAAGCGGCTGGGACGAGCATCGAGCGCGTCGCTGTGCACACTTTGCATCAGCATGACGCGCCAGGTTGCGATTTTCTGGCCGAAGAGATTTTGGCCGCCGCGGGACTGGGCAATAAGATGTTCGACGTCGATTTTGCACGACGCACGATCGATAGCACCGCGGCCGCGGTGCGCGAGGCGGTCAAGAAGCCCCAGTCGGTTACGCATCTGGGCTTGGGGCGGGGGAAGGTCGATCGGGTTGCCGCCAACCGACGCATCCTGGGACCTGACGGCAACGTCAAGCACGTGCGCTGGAGCTTCACGGCCGATCGCGAAGCGCGCGACGCGCCCGAGGGCGTGATCGACCCCTATGTGCAGTTGATCAGCTTTTGGGATGGAGAACGTCCGCTGGCGGTGTTGACCTATTACGCGACGCACCCGCAGAGTTATCACGGCAAGGGGATCGTGAGCGGTGATACGGTGGGCCTGGCGCGTGCGATGCGCGAACAGGAACTGCCGAACGTCGCTCATATTCATTTCGACGGGGCTTCAGGCCTGTCTCTTATACACATCTCCGAGCCCACGA
>CAMFLN010000650.1 GCA_945957305.1 uncultured Planctomycetaceae bacterium
GGCTGGAAGCGCGGCTTGTCGGCGATCATCGCGGTCGGACTGCGTCCCTGTTCCGGCGCAATATTGGTTCTCGTCTTTTCCCTGGCGCAGGGGCTTTTCTGGGCCGGCGTTGCGGCGACCTTCCTCATGGGCATTGGAACCGCCATCACGGTGGCGGCGATCGCCGCCATTGCGGTCGGCGCGCGTGGCATTGCCCAGCGGCTTGCCACGTCGAAGCCCGGGCCGGGCATGCTGGCATTGCGGGGGCTGGAAGTGGCGGCTGCGCTACTCGTGCTGCTGTTCGGGATTGCCCTGCTGACCGGCTATGTTGCCAGCGAGCGCATGTTCGCAGCCTGATGAATCTCCCGCTATGATGTGGGGATGCTCGCCTTCGCCGATTTCATCGACCGCCTGAATGGTTCGATCGGTCGCACCGCCGCTTGGCTTTGCCTGGCGGTGGTCCTGATCCAGTTCATCGTGGTTTTGCTGCGATATCTGTTCGATATCGGCTCGATCTGGCTGCAGGAGTCCATCCTTTACAGCCACGCCGCGCTGTTCATGCTGGCCGCCGCGTGGACCTTCAGGAACGACGGCCATGTGCGTGTCGACATCTTCTACGCGACCGCGTCGCCGCGCACGAGGGCCAAGATCGATCTCGCCGGCGCGCTGCTGCTGTTGCTCCCATTCGCCAGCGCCATTCTCTATTTCTCGTGGCCTTATGTCGTCCGCTCCTGGTCGATTCACGAGGGATCTCGCGAGGCCAGCGGATTGCCGTTCCTGTTCCTCCTGAAAAGCCTGATTCCCGTTTTTGCCGGCATGCTGATCCTGCAGGCAATTGCACAGGCAATCCGCGCGACCGCGGTGCTCAAAGCCGACAAAGCTGCGGCCTGAGAGATGGCGGACGTTTTCGCAATCCTGCTGATCCTCGCCGTCTGCCTTGCCTTGTTTGCCGGTTATCCGGTCGCCTTCACGCTGGGAGGCATCTCCTTTGCGTTTGCCGTGATCGGCAGTCTGTTCGGGATCTTCGACCTCGGATTTCTGGCGGCGATGCCGCAGCGCATCTTCGGCGTGATGACGAATGGCGTTCTCGTTGCGATTCCGCTGTTCATTTTCATGGGCGTGATGCTGGAAAGGTCGCGCATTGCCGAGGACCTTCTCGAGACGATGGGACGGCTTTTTGGACCTTTGCGGGGCGGGCTCGGCATTTCAGTGATTGTCGTCGGCGTGCTACTCGCCGCTGCCAAGGGCGTGGTGGGTGCGACGACGGCGACCATGGGCCTGATCGTGCTGCCGGCAATGCTGCGATTTGGATATGACCCGCGGCTGGCGGCCGGGCTGGTGGCGGCAACCGCAACACTGGCGCAGATATTTCCGCCCGCGACTGTACTCGTGCTGCTCGGCGATCAACTCGCCAACGCGTATCAGTCGGCGCAATTGTCGAAAGGTATTTTTGCGCCGGCTTCGGTGACCGTGAGCGATCTGTTTGCGGGAGCGTTGGTGCCTGGCTTTCTGCTTGTAGCCCTCTACATTCTGTATGTGGTCGCGATTGCGTACCTGAAACCGCAGGCAGCGCCGGCGATACCACCGGATCCGTCGCAGCCCAAGGGCGGTGCCCTGTTTTACAAGGTGTTGGCAGCGCTCGTGGCGCCGCTCGTGCTGATTGCGCTCGTGCTTGGCTCGATCCTTGGCGGTATTGCCACGGCGACCGAGGCCGCAGCGGTCGGCGCAGTCGGCGCGATCGTGCTCGCGGCCCTGCGCACGGGACGCGCCGTCGGGGGCTATCTTATCGAGACGATTCTGAAGACCGCGCAGATGACCAGCATGATCTTCGTGATCCTGATCGGCGCCACGATGTTCGGTCTGGTTTTTCGCGGCTTCGAAGGCGATGCACTGGTCCATCGCGTGCTGACGGATCTGCCCGGCGGGACCGCCGGCGCGATCCTCGCCGTGATGTTTGCGATGTTCCTGCTGGGCTTCGTGATGGACGCCTTCGAGATCATCTTCGTGGTGGTCCCGATTGTCGCCCCCATTCTGCTGGCCATGCCAGGTGTCGATCCGATCTGGCTCGGAATCCTGATGGCGATGAACCTGCAGACTTCCTACATCCACCCGCCGCTCGGGCCGACATTGTTCTTTCTTCGCGGCGTCGCCCCGCCGGAGATCACCACAAAGCACATCTATGTCGGCATCATTCCCTTCGTGGTGATCCAGCTTGCGGCGCTGCTGGTATTGTGGTTCGTCCCGACGCTGGCGACGGCGTTGCCGCGCGCGCTCTATGGAGGCGGATAGGTGAAGGCGTCGTCCCTGTTCGATCTGACCGGTGAAGTAGCGCTCGTGACAGGCGCATCTTCAGGGCTCGGCGCGCGCTTCGCACGGGTGCTGGCCGCAAACGGTGCGCGTGTCGTTGTTGTCGCCCGACGCCGGCAACGTTTGGAAGCGTTGTGCGAGCTTATCGAGCGGGAAGGCGGAGTTGCGCTGGCGCTCGAAGCCGATGTGCTCGACCGTGTGGCGATGCAGCGCACTTTCGAGGAGGCGGAGACGAAATTCGGCGCGGTGACCATCCTCGTCAACAATGCAGGAATCGCTCAGTCGGTCCGGGCGCTCGACATGACGGAGGCGGAGTGGCGGCGTGTGATGTCGGTCGATCTCGATCAGGTGTTCGCGTGGTCGCAGGAGGGCGCGCGCCGCATGCTCGACGCGAACAAGCGCGGTTCGATCATCAACACGGCATCGGTCCTCAGTTTCGGGGTTGCGAAGGGAGTGGCGGCCTATGCCGTTGCCAAGGCGGGCGTAGTCCAGTTGACCAAGGCACTCGCGCTGGAACTCGCATTCAAGGGGGTGCGGGTCAATGCCATTGCGCCGGGCTGGTTCGTCACCGAAATCAACGACGGCTACCTGAACAGCCCGGCCGGGGAGGCGGTGAAACGCGCCATTCCGATGGGACGATTTGGCGAGGAAGGGGATCTTGACGGGGCGCTGCTGCTGCTCGCATCCCGTGCCGGGGCCTATATCACCGGCGCCACCATCGTCGCCGATGGCGGGCAGGTCGTGTCGCTGGGCTGACCCATCATCGCGGCGAATGCGTGACTTGCATTCAATTGTCTTGATGTGAGCTTGCGAAGCGAACACTGTCGCGGGCGATGATGCACGGCCCTGCCGGAAGCCGGCCCAGTCTCGTCGATTCGCCCTATGCCTGGCTGCGGCTCGGTGTAGCGCTTCTGCTTGGCACGCTGGGAAGTGCCGGCATGTGGACCTATGTGGTGTCGCTGCCCTCGGTCCAAAGTGAATTTGGGCTGGTCCGTGCGGATGCCACCTTGCCCTTCACGTTGGCGATGGTCGGGTTCGGCGCCGGCAATGCGCTGCTCGGCCGGCTTACCGATCGAACCGGCATCTTTACGCCGATGCTGCTCGGC
>CAMFLN010000651.1 GCA_945957305.1 uncultured Planctomycetaceae bacterium
CAGTCGTCGTAGCCTCCGACATATTCTTTGACCGTATCGTTTTCAAAGACGAGTGTGCTGGTGACGACATTGTTGATAAAGGCCCGATCGTGGCTGACCACGAGCACGGTGCCCGTGAACTGCACCAGGCGCTCTTCGAGCAGTTCTAGCGTCTCTGCATCGAGGTCGTTGGTCGGCTCGTCCAGGACGATGCAATTCGCCGGCTTGGCAAACAGTTTGGCGAGCAGGACGCGGTTGCACTCACCGCCCGACAGAAATCGAACCGGCGTGCGCGAACGCTCCGGCGAGAAAAGGAACTCCTCCAGATAGCCAATGACGTGTCGCGAGCCGCCTGCGACCTGAATCGTGTCATAGCCGTCGCTGACATTGTCCTGCACTGATTTTTCAGGATCGAGCTGCAGGCGAAGCTGGTCGAAGTAGGCGATTTGCAAGTTCGTCCCCAATCGCACCGTGCCCGAGTCGGGCGTCAATTCGCCCAGCAGCAGTCGCAAGAGGGTTGTCTTACCCGCTCCATTGGGGCCGAAAACGCCGATCTTGTCGCCGCGCAAGATGGTCGTCGAAAAGTCATTGACGATCGGCCGCTCGGAGTGGGCGAACGTCAGGCGGTCCGCCTCGGCGACTAGCGTGCCGCTCCGCTGTGCTTCGAGGATCTCGATTTGCACCTTGCCGCCCGAGGTTCGCCGTTGGCTGCGGACGCGGCGCATTTGTTCGAGCGCACGCACGCGTCCTTCGTTGCGCGTGCGACGGGCTTTGATACCGCGACGCAGCCACGCTTCCTCCTCGGCCAGCCGCTTGTCGAAGAGGGCGTTTTGCTTCTCTTCGGCCGCCAGCAGGTCCTCCTTCCGCGCGAGAAATGTGTCGTAGTCACACGACCAATCGAAAAGTCGCGCGCGGTCGATCTCGAGAATCCGCGTGGCAAGGTTCCGCAGGAACATGCGATCGTGCGTGACAAAGATCAGCGTCGCGCTGGTGCGTCCGAGGAAGCCTTCGAGCCAGTTGATCGCGTCGACGTCCAAATGGTTCGTCGGTTCGTCGAGTAGCAACACGTCCGGCGAAGAAACCAGCGCCCGACCCAATAGCACACGCCGTTTCATCCCTGAGGACAGGCTGGAGAACGGCAAGTCACTCGGCAGCTCCATCATCGCCAAGGTTCGTTCGAGCTGCTGCTCGGCCTGCCAGGCGGTTTCCGGATCGGCCGCGGCCGAGTTCAGGCCTGTGGCAATGACGTCTTTAATCGTGCCGGTAATGTGGTGCGGAACGTCTTGGGGCAGCGCCGCGATCTTGGTGTTCGGCGCGACGATGACCTGACCGGCGTCCGGCTCCATTTCGCCGGCGAGCAGCCGCAGTAAAGTCGTCTTGCCGGCGCCATTGCGTCCCAGCAGGGCAATACGCTGCTTCGGCTCGATCTGGCAAGAGACGGCGTCAAGCAGCGTTTGGCCGCGAAAGCCGATGGATAGTTCGCTGAGAGTGATCAGAGGCATGAACGCAGAGCAGGGGCTAAAGCTTCGGGGAACGCGGGCTCTTCTTCTGTGATAGAATTATGCCGATACACGTCCCGATCGGGATAGCCCCTAGCTTGAACTAGTTGCGCCCGCGCTTAGCGGCTGCGTGGCGGCAAGTGCTTCAAGGCCTCGACCGCTTGCTGCCCCAGCTTTTCCAGGCGTTGTCTCACATCGTCCAGCAGCTGGCCTTCTGCGTCGAAGGCCTTGTGTGCCGCGGCAATCGCCACCTGTTGCGGCAAAACCCAGGCGTGCAAACCGCGGCCAACGTCACGTAAACCGGAAAGCGCACCGCCGGGCCCCTGGCTCCCCCCGGAAATCCCGATAAGCGCGATCAGCTTGCCTTGCCAATCTTCGAGTTCGGTGACATCCAGCGCATTTTTGAGCACGCCGCTAAACGAACCATGATACTCCGGACTGCCGAGAATCACCGCATCGGCTGTTTGAATGATTTTTCGCAGGCGCGTGACGGCGGGGTATTCTGCTAGTGCACTGGCCGATCCTGGACAAAAGGGCAGTGCAAACTCGCGGAGGTCGACAAATTCGACTTTAGCTCCCGCGGCTGCAGCGCCCGCGAGCGCCGCCTCAACAGCGCGGCGCGTATGGCTGTGCGGACGCAAACTGCCGCTAATGCCGATGATGCGGCAGGAAAAACCTTCTTCTGTCATCTGCTGCCTCGGGCGATGTCGCGATCCATAGGGGGACCGGGTGTCTCGCTGGCTGTGACCGACGTACGAAGCACGTGCGTCAGCACGTGGGCGACGAGCTGTTGAAAGGCCGGTTGTAGCCTCGCGCGGGGACGGGGAAGGTCGACGGCGAATTCTTTGCTGATTGTGCCATCCTCAACGATCAAGATGCGATTTGCCAGCAGGACCGCCTCTTCGATGTCATGCGTCACCAATACGGCGGTGCAGGGATGCTGCTGCCACAGACGATCGATCAGCAGTTGCATCTCGATGCGCGTCAGGGCATCGAGTGCTCCCAAAGGTTCGTCGAGCAACAACAGCGGAGGGCGCCCAATCAGTGCGCGAGCCAAGGCGACACGTTGCCGCTGCCCACCGGACAGCGTCAGCGGCCAATCTTGTCCGCGATCGGCTAATTGCACCATTTGCAGGGCCTGTTCGACGGCCACGGCAGGTTGGTCGCGCGCGGCGAGCGCGACATTGTCGGCAACCCGCACCCACGGCAGCAGGCGAGCATCCTGAAACATCATGCGCGCGCGGGGATTTATCCCCGCCAGCGGTTGGCCATCAATGTAGACACGGCCGGACGTCGGCGGGATCAGGCCCGCGATCAGGCGGAGGAGCGTACTTTTCCCACAGCCGCTCCGCCCCACAAGCGCGACAAACTCCTGGGGTTCAATCGAGAGATCAACTTGGCGCAGGACGCAGCGTGTGTGGAACGATTTCGCAACGTCGACCAGTTTCACCGCGGCCGCGCGGCTGCCGCTGGCCAATTCGGCCTGTGGAGCCGGCGGGCGTGGAGCCACCGCTGCAAGATCGAGCGCCGGAATGTGGTTCGTCACGTGCTTCCCATCGCCAGGCTGCGGGACCGGTCGGCCGTCGACTTATCGGCGGGGAGTCGCCAAGGAGTTATGCAGTGGTCCAGCCAACGCACGAAGCTGTCAGACAGCTTCCCTAACAGCGCATAGATCAGGATCGATAACAGGACGATGTCAGTCTGCATGAACTCGCGGGCGTTCATGGCCAGATATCCCAAACCGGCTTGCGAGGATATTGTCTCGGCCACGATCAAGGTCAGCCACATTGTTCCCAATCCCAATCGCAAGCCGACCAAGATCGACGGTAACGCTCCTGGCAAGATCACCTTGCGCAAAAAGGCGCGATGCCCAATGTCGTAAACCCGCGCCATTTCCACCAATCCAGGAT
>CAMFLN010000652.1 GCA_945957305.1 uncultured Planctomycetaceae bacterium
ACCGAGCATCGGGCAGAGGATCACCTCGTCCGATTCCGCCGGCTGCAAGGCGTTGGGAATCAGTACCTGCATATCGTCACTCCAGCGAACGATGTCAATCCGTTCGCCCGCCAGCTCGTCGACGATGTTCTTGATCCGGTTGCCGCGCACCCCCACGCAGGCCCCCACGCAATCCACGCGAGAATCGGTGCTGCTCACGGCCACCTTGCTGCGGTAGCCCGGCTCGCGCGCCATGGCGCGAACTTCGATCACGCCGTCGGCAATTTCGGGAATCTCTTGCTCGAAAAGCCGCTCGACCAGTGCGGGGCGCGTCCGACTGAGGATCACCTTCACCCGGCTGCCGTGCTTGCGCACTTCGCAGACCGTGGCTCTGACGCGCTCGTTGGCATGGTGCGTTTCGCCGGGAATTTGCTCGCTACGGGGGAGAATGGCCTCGCAGTTCGGTAGCGACACCGTCGCCGCGCCCCCTTCGTAACGCTGCACGACGCCGGTCACCAACTGCCCTTTTTGCTCGTCATATTCGTCGTACAGGGCGTCGCGCTCGGCTTCACGAACTTTTTGAATAATGACCTGCTTGGCATTCTGCGCGCCAATGCGGCCCACCGTCTCGGTCTCTTCCTTCGAGAGGGGCACGCCGTCGCGCATGCCAGTGATCGAACCGTCCTGGCGGTTGATATTGATGACGATGACTTCTTCCTCGTCACCGTGCTTCCGCTTCATCGCCGAGGCAAACGCCGCTTCGATGGCTTGGAAAACGATCTCCTTGTCGATGTTCTTATCGCGGTGGATCGAGTCGATCAGTCGCAGCAGTTCGTGGGCGTTCATAAATCACTCTTTCGCACCCGTGGTGCGCTCGCTTCAAGTTGTCGAGTTGTCCAAATTGTAAGTCGCTCCCTCGTGGCCGCTCGGCCAGCGGCTTGGCTCTGCTTGTCGATGGGGCCTCCTGTCAAAACCTGCGACTTGCTCGCCCGAACTCTGGTAACACGCTCTCTAGTACTACGTTTGGTCACGTCAAGCGGCTCGCCCTGTCGGCCTGCCGCCAGACTTTCCTCGCCGAACGCACGCCCCGGAACCAATTCCCGGCTGGCTATCGTCGTTCGAAATCTTTCTCACACAAATACTTAAGCCAGTGCGTAATCCGGTAAACGTAGCCCGTCGACCGGAGGGTGTCAAGGATAGCAGACAGGGGATGAATCCCCACATATAAGCGCAGCGCTTGGTATCACGCTGCACAGGCATGAGTGGTCCGTCAGAAAAGCAGCAGCACGCGATGGGGCTACGCGCAGCGTCGAACCACGAGACAAGCAGCCTGCCCTTGGGGCGTGAAGCTGAGCTTGATGAAACTGTCTCCCGGCGAGACCTCGTCCTCGGTAACGACCGAAACAGGGCAGGCGGGGTCGGGCGTTTCGTAGTTCAGGACAGGAAACAGCCGATTGTGATTTAGCGCCAAAGTTGAAGCCGCCAACTCGACAAGTCCGCCCCCCGCACCCAGGTTGCCAAAATAGCTTTTGGCCGCCGTAACCGGAATCGGACGCGCCCGGCCGCCAAACACGTCCTGTATGGCTTGAGCCTCTTCGGCGTCGCCGGTGCGGGTTCCCAGGCCGTGACTGTTGATGTGCCCAATCTCTTCGGGCGCCAGGCCCGCGTCACGCAAGGCGGAACGAAGGGCGTTGCGCACAGCCTGGCCGCGGCGGGCTACACGGTTCTTGTCCGCGACCGAGGAGGAACCGGCGCCAATGATTTCGGCATAGATCCGCGCGCCGCGCGCCCGCGCCGAATCATACTCTTCGATCACGATCGCTCCGGCCCCTTCGCCCAAGACCATGCCGGTGCGCGCCAAATCAAACGGCCGGCTGGCGTGCTCGGGCTCTTGGCCGTTGGGGGCAATTTCTTCTTGAATCGCGGCGTGCAAAGCCTTCATCGGATGAATGCGCGTGCCCGTCGAGCCGGCGACCATGCAATCGGCATGGCCGCGTTGGATCACGCGAAACGCCTCGCCGACGGCCAGGTTCGAGGCCGCCTCGCGCAAGGTCAGCGAATTGTTCGGCCCGCGATAGTCGTTGTAAATCGCGATATGGCTGGCCGGCATATTGGGGAGATACTTGAGCAGCCACAAGGGGGAAAGTTGCGGCATGCCCGAAACACCCCACCGTGCGAAATCGAACGGCTGCAAATCGGGCGCACAGGTCCGCATGGCCGAAACGAACTCTTCGGGCTCGGTCAGCATGTAGTCCGAGCCGAAGACCACGCCGATGCGATCGGGATCGAGCCCCGCCGCTGCCAGCTTGGCATCGGCGATGGCGCGTTGCGCGGCGGCCACGCCCATTTGCGACTCGCGGCACATCACTTTCAGGCCTTTGCGAATCGCTTTTTTCAGCTCCCCTTCGAGGGATCCAAAATCATCGATATGGCCGGTGAAGTCGCGCGCGACGCCCGCGTACTCGCGGACCAGGCCGCGCTCTTTCTCCGGCAGGGCCGAAATGCCACTGCGTCGATCCTGGAGGGCTCCCCAAAGTGCCTCGGCGGTGTTGCCCAAGGGGCTGACCACGCCCAGACCCGTGATAACGACACGCCGCACGACTCACTCCCGCAACGGTAGAAGGACGATCCGATCCCCATGTACGCAGGTCCTGCCTGCGTGTAAGCAGTTCGATCCGCGTCAGGAAACGCGAGCCATTGTATCGGTCATGTTTCTGAGCGTCGAGGCGGAACCGCCCCCCCGCCGTGGGTCTAATAGCGACCATGATAGGTCCGCGAATCACGCTGCGTCGTCACGGGCACGGGCGCTGTATCGCTCGACTTTCCCTTGCTTTCGATCAATACCAGCAAGTCCGCTCGCGAACCGGTATTCGACCAGGGAAGCGGGATATTCAGGGGTCCTGGCTCCGTGGGCACAGGCGTCGGCACAACTCCCAGCCCCACGACCAAGATCTGCCCCGTTGGCCAGCGGAACCGTTCGTGCAGCCGGCAATGCGTAATTTGCGGCACGTCGACCTTCACCCGCTGGCGTGACGCCACCTGGCTCGGCACGTCGATCATCACCGGCACCAGTTTTTCGAGCTGGTCAATGTGACACTTAAGCACGGCGTCAATCGTCTGGCCATCCAGCGACAGGAGCGGACTCATTTCGAGCGAGAATCCTTCGTCGAACTGCCCGAGTTCCGCCTGGTAGGCGGGCCAGGCATGCGGTTGCAACGTCACGTCGCGCGTGTAGGTCTTTGGTCGCGTCGCTGACACCACAGTCGCCTGGCCGTTGTTCACCAGTAGTTGCGGCGAGCTGTGCTCGCGGAAATCGGTACGCTTGCGCAGCTCGGCGAGCAGCAGGGCGGCGTCCTCTTTTTCCACCAGCCACGCCTGAATCCCTTGCGTCTGCACGGCCACGGGC
>CAMFLN010000653.1 GCA_945957305.1 uncultured Planctomycetaceae bacterium
GCGATTTCGCAAAGCTGGTTGCGGGCATCAACGGGATGCTCGATGCCATCATCCGGACGGCGGAGCGGTTAGGGTACACCCTTGCTGCACGGACGGACTCGTCAGCGCTGCTGATCGACTCTGTGCTGGTGCCATTCTCGATCACCGAAGCGTTCCGACGTAGTGACGCGCCTCCCGATGCGGGCGAGCTGGAGCGTCGCAGAGTGTTTCAGGAACGATACCCGCAGCAGGTCGCCAGCTACGGCTTCGTCAATCCCTGGATGTACAGGCCCGCCGGGAAACTGTCGGTATCGTTAGGCGTCGGCCCGATGGCGGGGGTACGTGCGAAATTCACGGAAACAAGCCACGGCAACCTTGAGCAACGAGCAGACGAAATTGTCGCCGAGGCTGTTGCCCACGCCGCTGCTCACAGGGTCGTTCGCGACAAGGTCGAGGCTCGCCTTGCCGAGCGTCGTGCGGACCACAATGATGCGCTGCACGTCGAGCAGGAGGAGGGACGCGCCGAGTTCCTGGCTGGCAAGGCGGCCCAGCTCCAGCAGCTCATCCAGCTTGACGCCTTTGTCCAGCACATGCGGGCAGCCATGCCAACGCCCATGTCGAAGGCGGGTGCCTGCCTGCGGTGGGCGGAGGAGCATCTTGAGGAGCGGACAGCAGCCCTTGGGCTCGCCGGTATCGAGCGGGCAGTCCACGATAGCGGGCTGTGGTTGGAACGGGCTCCCGCGTGATGCCTCCGTCCCGGCCAGCATTGTCGACGGCCGGGCCTCGCGTGACCAACCTGGCTTAGGCTCCGGTTACGCCTTCTTGAATCTGTGTGTTTGGATAATCGCTGAGGCTATACGCAGCGCCTCAGAAAAGGGAAGGTCGTGCATATCGATGATTGGCGAGATTTGCTCGTCACTCTCGTCCGCGGTTGGCCAGACCGAGAGGGACCATATTGCGCGCAACGGGTCGCCTATGCGCCCATCACCGTAGGGTCCGGGCTCGTCTTCATCTCGCAGAAGCGCATCGATCTCGATCTCTAGGTGTTCGTTGAGCAGAGCGGTCCAGCCGGAAAGCCACCCCGCTTTAGGACCTCCTTTCGCCGAGAAGAATACCCATCTCTCGTCTGTGAGACCCACCTCGTTGGCGAGGGCGCCGCACGACTTCATGAGGTCCTCTGGGCTGACGGACTTCGGCATTGAAAGCTTGCGCTTCATCTCCACTCCTTCGCGCCCCGCGGCAGCCTAGCACGAGGATGGCCGTGTAGGGCAAGCAAGCGGCGAAAACCTAGACCATCGCGCGGGTGCCTGCGCAGAATGGGCGGCTCCAGAGCGGGTTGCCCATGACCGACGGCGCTCGGACCGTTGGAAACAAACGATTAAATGTTTCGGGGGCCATACGGTGCTTGTGAAGGGACGTCTCCCACGCACTCGAAAAGCAACGTGCAGACAGGCCTTTAGGAGTGCAGCGACGGCGGCGGGGCGACCCGCTTTATCTTGCCGTCATGACCGCACGCCACCGGACCGTGAATCCTGAACGTCTGTTTTCCGTCTGTGAGCGTGGTGTGCTGCTGCATCCGGACAATTACACGGTAGGTCCGACGCTCTCGCTGGCAGGATCTTGAGCACTTCCGGCGTCGAGCAATTCGATCCCGCCGCGCCTTTCGAGTGCTGTACGGTGGGCGATGCTCTGCACGCATCCAGGCTCGTCACGCGCAAGGCAAAGACATACGCGGAGCGGCAGACCGGTGTTCGGCATGCACATTGACCGCCAACGTGCAAGCGGGCGGCGGCCCTTGGTCGGCAGCGATGACGCCCATTTCCCGTCCAAGCGATGCACACCGCTCCGTGCTGAACTGGGGCAGGGGCTCCTTGCCGGAAAGATCGCACCCCTGCCTAGCCGCGTCCGCGGATCCGGTGAGCGTCTAGGAAATCTCGAACCGACTCCTCGACGAACAGTCGTCTCCTGCCCGCTTTCACGAAGTCTGGGAGCTCATCTCGTCGTCGGTTCTGCAGCGTCCTGACCGACACGCCGAGGATTGCCGCGAAATCCTCTTCGGCCATCAATCCGAAGCGTTCGAGCAGGACTTTATTGCTGACCATTGTTGCAACCATCGTGTCACCCTGTAGATCGCGACTGCCATATCTCGCGCTCTTTGGATCGCCAGCGCAAATCGGCCTGTGGGCAGCTTGGATCAATCCGATGATCGGTGAAGTCGATTTGATTGCAAAACAAAGAGTTGCGGCTGCTGGGCACAGTCTTGGCACACTAGCGACCGGGTCTATGCGCCTACACATCGCGCGGATTGCACCGTGGCGCAGGCTGGCGTGCCATCCTCTCCGGTGCCGCTTACCCTCAGCTCCACGGCACTTCCGGCCTTTGCTGCACGGTCAAGAATCGCTTTACCTATGTCGTAGATTTCGATCTTCATGCGGCGGGACCACGGGGACGACTTGTCGCCGGCCAGTTGGCCGATGCGGATATAGACAAACCGTCGCTCGGCCCCCTCGCGACGTACTCGATCACCTGAGAACATGGGTCCCGGGGCGACGCGTACGGGAAAATCAAATGTGAGCAGTTCTCCCTTGTGCGAAGCCCTCGGATCTAGGGCCTCCCCGTCCCTTGATTGGAGGCTGTAGAGCACGCCGGGAACGGGCTGCTCGATGAAGGTTCGAATTGTCACTAACGTCTGATCTCCCGTGAACCTGGAATTCATCATTCGAAGAGCCGGCCGAACTGCGTTAGGGCCCACATTGCGAGGAGGTACACGCTCAGCAAACTCTGAGCGCCAGATAGTGTCCGAACCCATCCGCTGCCTCTCAGCATGTACTCGCGCGCCTGCAAACGAGAGAGCCACGTTCCGACATTCAGATCGCGCCAGCCTAATTGGAAGGCAGAGTAGATGCTAAATTGAACCGCAAAGCGTACCTGCTGCCAGCTGCGGACACGAAGAGCTTCGATGACCTCCTTGTCGTCCCCGCCTATGCGGTCCTTTGGCAGTACCCGCCATATCTTCGGATCTGACCACGCAGACATGGAGAAGTAGTATGGGACAGCAAACACAATCACCGAGATCAACAGGATTAACAGTGCGCGCGTTGGTTCCAATTCATACTCAGTGGGGAGTTTCCATGCTGTATATCGCGCTACTGCGGTCAGGTAGTCGCCCGCTGCGTATGCATTCAGAGTCGTTGAAGTCTCGATCGCAAACGTGAGTTGTCGCTCGATGTCACGGCGACCTGACTTCTTAAACAATTCGCGAATTTCAATAAGCGCGGCCGGCGATTCCAAGAACTTGAGATGCTCGTAACCTATGCTTTTCTCGAACTGCTTTGGATGCCCGTTGCGCAAATCGGGCTCAAATATGGCGTTCGCAATACTGGTCTCCCACATTTGCGCAT
>CAMFLN010000654.1 GCA_945957305.1 uncultured Planctomycetaceae bacterium
GCTGAACTCCGCGGACGCCGGCCGCGTGTCCCTATCATCGAACCGTTGACCGATGGGCAGGTCATCAGTCGCTTCGACATTCACATGGAGGTTGATCCCAACGCGTTTTCGGACGCCGACGGGGATACCCACAAGTCGACGAGCTGGCAAATTCGCGAGACCGCGGCCAACGGCGGCGCGGTCGTTTGGCAAGCGCTCAATATCACCGATCCGCTCTCGAAAGTTCACATCCATCAAGGGGACGGGACCTTCGTCGGCACCCTGGCGGGCCAGACCGCGTTGCTGCCCGACCACAATTACAGTCTGACGGTTTCGTTCACCGACAGCCGCAACGAAACCAGCGGCACGAGCAGTCGTCTGTTTGTCACTGCCAGCGACACGGCTCCTGTGCCGGGCGCGGGGACGTGGATTCCGCTCGAAGGTTATGCCGTGGAACTCGCGGCGCCCCAGGGCTCGTTTCGATTGCCGGTGAATATCGCGTTTGTGCCTAACCCGGGCACGTCAGCGAACAGCCCCTACTACTATGTTTCCGAGTTATATGGCTCGATCAAGGTCGTGACGCGCGGAGGGCAGGTCAGTACCTACGCCACAGGGTTACTCGACTACAACCCCAGCGGACCGATCTCGGGCGCGGGCGAACAAGGGCTGACAGGCCTGGCCGTCGACCCGGCGACAGGCGATTTGTTCGTGGGGATGCTGTGGAACAATGGCGTCTCGGACGCTCAACGTGGCGGCGCGACGCAACACTTCCCGAAAGTCGAACGCCTGCATAGCAGTGACGGCGGCCTCACGATGGCCACGCGGACCATCCTGCTGAACATGCAGCCGGAAACGCAGGGTCAGTCGCACCAGATTTCCAGCGTCAGCATCGGCCCCGACAACAAGTTGTATGTGCACATGGGGGATGATTTCCTGGCCAGTGCCGCGCTCGATCTGGAATCATTCCGCGGCAAAGTGCTGCGCATGAACCTGGACGGCACCGCGCCCAGCGACAATGCCTTTTACAACGCGGCCGACGGCATCACGGCGCGGGACTACGTTTACACCTACGGGCATCGCAATCCCTTCGGTGGCGCATGGCGGGCGATCGACGGCGTGCATTGGGTCGCCGAAGACGGCAACGCGGTTGATCGATTGGTGGCAGTCACAAAAGGACAGAGCTACGGCTGGGCCGGTGACGACACGGCGATCATCAACAACTCGAATTACATCTGGAGCCCTGCGAACGCACCGGTCAATGTGGCAATCGTGCAACAGCAGACGTTCGGGGGCAGCTTATTTCCGGCGGGCAGTCAGAACGACGCCTTTGTCACACTCTCGGGGCCGACGTATGCCGCGGGGCCGCAAGTGACCGGCAAACGGATTCAGTGGTTCCCCGATCTCGACTCGCGCGGCGCCGGCGGCAAGCTGACTGCGCAGCCGATCACTCTGGTGCAATACAACGGCACGGGCCGCGCGACCGTCGCCGGACTTGCCGCTGGGCCGGACGGCTTGTACTTCACTGATCTCTACCGCGACGATGGTGTCGGCGGCGCGACTGCGGTCGGAGCCAACGTCTATCGCATTCGTTACGTCGATTTCCATCCCACCAGCTTGACGGCAACAGCGGGCAACGGCCAAGTGACGCTCAATTGGACGACCGATCCCTTGGCAACGAGCTACAACGTGTACCGCTCGACCGGGAGCGGTGCGCCGGTTCTCGTCGGCACAAACATCGTGGGGAGCAGCTTCACAGATAACTCGGTGGCTAACGGCACGTCGTACCACTACACCGCGCGAGGCGTGAATGCGGGCGGAGAAAGCGAGGACTCGAACAGTGTGCCCGCTACTCCCAGTGGCGCCGCCGGGCAGCCGCCGACCGTCGCTGTCGCAGCGGCCGGCACGCCTAACCCAGTCGTGGGCACCACCGTCAATTTGAGTGTGCTGGGCAGCGACGACGGCGGCGAAGCGAACTTGACCTATACCTGGGCTTTACAGGGGGCACCGCCGGCGGCGGTCAGCTTCAGCCTCAACGGCACAAACGCCGCCAAGAATACCGTCGCCACGTTCATCGCCGCGGGAACGTACGTCTTTGATGTGACGATTCGCGACTCGGCCAGCCAGACGGTCCACAGCCAGGTGACGGTCACCGTCAAGCAGACACTCAGCAGCGTCGCCCTCTCTCCCGCGGGCGTAACCGTAACGGCCAGCGGCACACGGCAATTCACAGCCTCGGCCCTCGATCAATTCAACCAGGCTTTGGCGACCCAGCCGGCGTTCACCTGGAGCATCGCGGCCGGCGTTGGTTCGATCAGCGCCAGCGGTTTGTACCAAGCCCCCGCGAGCGCTGGCACCGCGACGGTGCGCGCCACCACGGGCACGTTCAGCGGCACGGCCACGGTGACGATCACCGCGCAAGCCACCCGGCAGGGGCTCACCGCGGTGTATTTCAACAATGCCGATCTGACGGGCACGTCGATCGTGCGTAACGACGCCACGGTTAATTTCGATTTCGGCACCGGATCGCCGAATTCATTCATTGGCGGCGATACGTTCTCGGCTCGCTGGATTGGGTCGATCGAGCCCAAGTTCTCGGAGACATACACCTTCATCACGACCAGCGACGACGGAGTCCGGCTGTGGATCAACAATCAGTTGATCATCAACCAGTGGAACGATCATGCCGCCACCGAACACACGGGCACGATCGCGCTTGTCGCGGGAACTCGCTATGACCAGCGCCAGGAATTCTACGACAACACCGAAGAAGCGGTCATTAAGCTCGAGTGGCAGAGTGCCAGTCAGGCGCGGCAAATTGTGCCCCAGAGCCAGTTGTTCAGCACGATACCGATTACCGTCAACTTCCAGCCGTCAGGAGCCGCCGTGCCGGCCGGCTACCTAGTCGACTCGGGCAGCGCCTATGCGGATCGGGGCAACGGCTACTCGTACGGCTGGAATGGTAGCAACACAGGCACCGCCATCGATCGCAACAACACGAACTCTCCCGACCAGCGTTATGACACCTACATTCCCATGCAGCCCTCGAAGCTGCCGAACGCGGCCTGGGAGATTGCCGTTCCGAATGGTCAGTACCGTGTGCACGTCGTCGCCGGCGATGCGTCGAGCAATAACAGCGTCTACAAAATCAACGTCGAGGGAGTGCTGACCGTCAGCGGTACGCCGACCAGCAGCAAACGCTGGATCGAAGGTTGGGCAGATGTCACCGTCAGCGATGGGCGGCTGACGATTTCCAACGGCACCGGCGCATCGAGCAACAAGATCGACTTCGTCGATATCATTCCCTTGGCCCCGGCAGCGCCGAATCCGCCCCCCACGGTGGCCACCGCCGCCGCCGCCGCGCCCAACCCTGTCGTGGGAACCACGACCAACCTCAGCGT
>CAMFLN010000655.1 GCA_945957305.1 uncultured Planctomycetaceae bacterium
ACCTACGACGGTCAAACAGCGTTTTCTTGGGAAAGCGGCCGGGCGACATGCGCAGCAAATGTTGCGCGTTGACCGGGAGGCAACCCATGCGCTTCCGCAGGAACTGGAGGATCGGCTCTGCCAGGAGTTGCTGTCCGAAATCGATTGCTTCGACGCGGTTCTGATCTCCGACTATGCCAAGGGAGTTTGCACGTCCCGACTATGTCGGACGGTGATCGACGCAGCCAATCATGCTAGCGTCCCGGTCATTATCGATCCGAGTCGTACCGCAAATTACGAGTCGTACCGAGGCGCAACGGCCGTCACGCCCAATCGTCTGGAAACGGAAATCGTCTCGCGGCGACAGATTTTGGAGCCGGGAGACGCCCTGGCGATTGGGCAACAACTGTGTCGCGACTGGGACTTGTTGATGGCATTCATTACTCTGGACCGGGACGGCATCGCACTGGTGCGCCGAGACGGTACAGGCTCCCTCTTCCCGACACGGGCTCGGGCCGTCTACGACATTACGGGCGCCGGCGACATGGTGCTGGCGACTGTGGGACTGGCTTTGGCCAAAGGAGCGTCAACGGAAGTCGCCGTTGAATTGGCAAACGTGGCAGCCGGCCTGGAGGTCGAGCGCGTGGGAGTTGCGGTGGTGCCACTGGACGAATTGCGTGTTGCGGTTACGGCGCGGCCTTCCACCCACTCGAAGAAAATCATGAACGCCGCGTCCGCAGCAGTAATCGCCCAGAGATTTCACGATCGGGGCGCAACGGTCGTGTTTACGAACGGTTGCTTTGATTTGCTGCACGCAGGTCACATACATTATTTGGCGGAGGCCGCGCAGCTCGGGGATTTGCTCGTTGTTGGCTTAAACAGCGATGCCAGTGTCCGACGGTTGAAGGGCCCCGAACGCCCCGTGCTTAGCGAGGGTGAGCGGGCCGCGATGCTCGCTGCCCTAGAGACGGTCGGGTTGGTTGTCGCCTTCGACGAGGATACGCCGCACGACCTCCTGCAAACGCTGCGCCCCGATGTGTTAGTAAAGGGAGGCACGTACTCCGTCGACCAAGTTGTTGGGCGAGAGGTAGTCGAGTCCTACGGCGGTCGCGTGTGTGTCACAACTCGGATTCCAGGGATCTCCACGACCAGCTTGCTTGAAAGAATGCGCCGCGGCAACGGAATGCCGTCCGCTGGGACCGAAGGTCCAACGAGGACTGTTGCACAAATGACGTAACAACCAGTTGCCCCGATGTCCCGCCTGGCAGCACCAGCAAATTCAGTTGGACTTCGTACCGTCAGCACATTCATCCTGTCATATGGCACGACCGATCATTCTGCGCTGCCTCCTCAGCCCTGGAGACGTGTTGACGTTGACGGCAGCGATCAAGTCATTGCATGACTTTTACCCTACCCAATACGAGACCGATGTACGCACTTCCTGTGATGCGATCTTCGAGCATAACCCGTATATCACGAAGCTCGATGACAGCGCGGGTGATGCTATTGAGATGCACTATACAGAACTGATCAATCGATCCAACCAGGCGCCGAACTCGTTTCTGCGTGGCTATACGGATCATCTGGGGAAGCAGCTTGGAGTGCCGCTGGATTTGAGCACCAATCGGCCTCACTTGTGGCTCTCTGAGGACGAGAAAAAATGGATGCATCAAATCCAGGAACATGTGACGCAAAGGAACACCAAGTACTGGATTGTCGTGGCCGGGGTAAAAAGCGACTTCACGCTCAAGCAATGGCCGGTTGAATATTACCAAGAGGTGGTCGACCGGCTCCGCGGCAAGATCCAATTCGTTCAAGTGGGAGAGAACCACCACGACCATCCGCGGCTCAAGAACGTAATCGACCTTGTGGGGCAGACCGACGCGCGGCAGTTGATCCGCCTCTCGTGGTGGGCGTCGGGCGGGCTTGGGCCAATCACTTTTCTCCATCATATTTTCGCGGCATTCGAGAAGCCGTATGTCGCCATCTTAGGTGGTCGTGAGCCCGTCAGTTGGACCCAATATCCCGTCCAGACGACATTGCACACGATCGGCGCGCTGCCCTGCTGCCAGTCGGGAGCTTGCTGGCGCTCACGCGTGGTCAAGCTCAATGACGGCCAGGAGCAAGACCAAAACCTGTGCGAGCAGCCTGTGATGGGGATGCAGCAGCCGGTGGGGCGGTGCATGGCGCTCATCACGCCCGAGGACGCGGTGCGAGCGATCCAGCGCTACTACGAAGGGGGCGCGGTTGCGTATTAGATGGGGTTCCCGTGTGACATTTGACAGGAGACGTATCGGCACGCGATGGAAGGCAACGATTGCTACCGGTTTTTGGATGTACCATTTAGTCCCCAAACAGTCGTGGACATCGGCGCCAACTTCGGAGCCATGTCGCGATTGATGCGGCAGTATTTTCCCGACGCGGACATTTACGCGTTCGAGCCGGTGCGCGATTGCTACGATGTGTGCGTGGTCAATTGTCGACCGTTCCGCAAGATCCATGTTTTTCCCTGGGCCGTCAGCGCCGAACATCAGTTTGCCGATGATTTCGGACAAGAGCCGCGCCAGACCGAGCTTCGATGTTGCCATGCCACGCCGGGCAAAGGGGCCGGCTGGATCGGTAGCCATCGCATGATTCGAAGCGGCGAGCCACTGGATGAATCGGAGTTCATCAACGAGGGGACTCCCGAACGAATCTTGACCCTCGATGAATTGCTCGATTTCGTGAGCCGCGAGACGGGCCGGCCGGAAATCGACGTTCTGAAATCGGACTGCGAAGGGGCGGAAGCTTCGTTCCTGGGCTGCGCCTCGGACAACACCCTGCGACGCATCAAAATCATCACGGGCGAATATCATGGCCTGCCCCGGTTCCAACAAGTCGTCGATCGTCGTCTGTCCAAGACGCACGCCGTGCAGTTGCAAGCGGACCCGATCGATAATCATCTGGGTTCCTTCTTTGCGGTGCGGCGAGACATCGACAACCATGTCCTGAAATCGACGAGCGGCCCGGCGCCCCAGGTCGATGCCACCAATTGTCCCCAGGCCGTGGCCGACTTTATTGCATCGTTGCCAGCTTATCCTGAAGGCTTTGCCGGTCGTGGCATCGTGTGTTCGGCCGGTGGTGTCGGCTATTTGACGAACGCTTGGGTGCTGATTCGCTCGTTGCGGGCCTTGGGGTGTCAGCTGCCAATTGAAATCTGGTATCGCGGCGAGAGCGAGTACGATCGACGCTGGCACGAACTGGTCGCGCCACTGGGCGTTGAGATGGTGGATGCCTACGAAGTGCGGCAGCGGCATCCCCATCCCTGCCTCAATGGCTACGAATTGAAGCCGTATGCGCTACTGCATTCCAGGTTTCGCGAGTTACTGCTACTGGATGCCGACAACGTACCCATCGTC
>CAMFLN010000656.1 GCA_945957305.1 uncultured Planctomycetaceae bacterium
AGACAAAGACGTCCGCATGCCCCCCGAGGGAGAGCGGCTGAGCGCAGGCGAGGTAGAGATTCTCCGACGGTGGATTGCCGCCGGCGCCGCTTGGCCTGATGCATTGTCGGGCGAGGATAAGGCGAAGAAATCGCACTGGGCTTTCACCGCGCCGGTCCGTCCCGAGGCGCCAGCGGTTCAGAACGCCAGCGGCGTGCGAAACGCGATCGATCAATTCATCCGCGCGCGGCTCGCGGCCGAGAACCTGACCCCCGCGCCAGAAGCCGATCGCGTGACGCTGCTGCGCCGGCTGTCGCTCGACCTGATTGGGCTGCCGCCGACGATTGCCGAAGTCGATGCCTTTCTGGCCGACAACTCCGCGGAGGCCTACGAACGGGCGGTCGAGCGGTTGCTCGCTTCGCCCCATTACGGCGAGCGGTGGGGTCGGCACTGGCTCGACGCGGCTCGCTACGCCGACAGCGACGGCTATGAAAAAGACAAGCCGCGCCAGGCGTGGTTCTATCGCGATTGGGTCGTGGGGGCGTTGAATCGCGACCTGCCGTACGATCAGTTCGTCATCGAACAAATCGCCGGCGACCTGTTGCCCGATGCGACGCAGGACCAGATCGTGGCGACCGGCTTCATGCGCAACTCGATGACCAATGAAGAAGGGGGCATCGATCCCGAGCAATTCCGCATGGAAGCCATGTTCGACCGTATGGACGCCATCGGTAAAAGTGTCCTGGGTCTGACGATTCAATGCGCCCAGTGCCATAACCACAAATTCGATCCGCTGACGCAAGAAGAGTATTACCGCGTCTTCTCTCTGCTCAACGACGCGCACGAAGCGAACGTCGCGGCTTACACCCCCGACGAGCAGATGCAGCGGGCCAACATTCTCAGCGAGATCGCCCGCCTCGAAACGGAATTGAAGGAACGTACGCCCGATTGGCCCGCGCGGCTGGCGCAGTGGGAAGCGGTGGTGCGCGACGACCAGCCGCAATGGATCGTCGTGCGCCCCGACCTGGACACCAGCGGCGGCGAAAAACATTTACCGCAGGAAGATGGGTCGGTCCTGGCACAAGGCTACGCGCCGACCAAGCACACCGTGCAAATGACGATCCATACCGAGGCCACGCCGATCACGGCCTTTCGCTTGGAACTGCTGACCGATCCGAATCTGCCGCTCTCGGGGCCCGGCCGCTCGGTGCTGGGCACGGCGGCGCTTTCGGAATTCATCGTCGAAGCGGCGCCTGCCAATGCGCCTGACAAACGCGAGAAGGTGAAATTCAAATCCGCCACGGCCGACGTGAATCCGCCGGAAACGGCGCTGTTGTCGATCTACGACGATCGTAGCGGCAAGAAGCGCACCACGGGCCCGATCGGCTTTGCCATCGACGGGAATCACGACACCGCCTGGTGCACCGACAACGGGCCCGGGCGGCGGAATCAGCCGCGCAAGGCGGTCTTCGTTGCCGAATCCCCCATCGCCAACGAAGGGGGGACCGTACTGAGCGTGTCGCTCGTGCAGAATCACGGCGGCTGGAACAGCGACGACAACCAGAATTACAACTTGGGTCGTTATCGTTTCTCGGTCACGGCCGCGCCAGACTGTTCAGCTGATCCCGTGCCTGCCCAGGTGCGCGAGATCATCGCCATCCCCGCGTCCGAGCGCTCGCCGCGCCAAGTCGACGCACTATTTAGCCATTGGCGCACCACGGTGCCCGAGTGGCAGGAGACGAACGCGCGGATCGAAGAATTGTGGAAGTCGCATCCAGCCGGCGCTTCGCAATTGGCATTCTTGCCGCGCAGCGTCCCGCGCGAAACGCATGTGCTGAAACGGGGTGACTTTCTCAAGCCTGAACGCACAGTCACGCCCGGCGTGCCTGCCTTCCTGCACCCGTTGGCGGACGAGCATCCGACGCGTTTGTCGTTCGCCCGGTGGCTGGTCGATTGCCGGTCGCCGACCACGGCGAGGTCGCTTGTAAATCGCATCTGGCAGGCGTACTTCGGTACCGGGTTGGTCGCGACAAGCGAGGATCTAGGCACGCAGAGCGAGGCACCGTCGCATCCGCAACTGCTGGATTGGCTGGCCGTGGAGTTGATGGATCATGGCTGGAGCCTGAAGCATTTGCACCGGCTGATCGTGAACTCGGCGACGTACCGGCAATCGTCGCGGGTCTCGCCGGAATTGGTGGCACATGATCCCTACAATCGCTTGCTGGCGCGCGGGGCACGTTTCCGCGTCGAGGGAGAAGTGGTGCGCGACGTCGCACTGGCGGCGAGTGGCCTCTTGGACGGCCGCCTGGGAGGCCCCAGCGTTTTCCCGCCGCTGCCGGAGTTTATGTTGCAACCGCCGGTCAGCTATGGACCGAAGACGTGGTTCACCTCGTCCGGCGGCGATCGCTATCGTCGGGCGCTTTATACGTTCCGCTATCGATCGTTGCCGTACCCAGTGCTGCAAACGTTCGATGCCCCCAATGGTGATTTCTCGTGCGTGCGCCGGGTGCGGTCGAACACGCCGCTGCAGGCGCTGGTGGGGCTGAACGAGCCAGTGGCCGTCGAATGCTCGCAGGCGCTGGCGCGACGGGTGCTCAAGGAGTCGCAGCCTGCCGATGCTGCGCGGCTGCAATACGCCTTCCGCCTGTGTGTGGCGCGGACGCCGACCGAGGCCGAGTCGGCCGAGTTGTTGCGCTTCTACGCGGCGCAAAAAGAGCGTGTGGCTGCCGGCTGGCTGAACGCACGGCAGATTCTGGGGCTGCCCGACGACGCCGTCGTGAGCGCAGAAAACGTCCCTGGCGGTGCGACTCCCACGGAACTCGCCGCTTGGACCGCGGTGTCGCGCGTGCTGTTGAATCTCGACGAAGCGATTACGAAGGAATGAGGGGGCGACCATGAACGATTTTTTCCAGACCAACGGCGAAGCTCGTTCGGCGCCGTGCACGAGGGGCGCCGCCACGTCCTCTTCTTCGTGTGCCACTACCGGAGCGGCCGAACAAGCTCGCCTCTTGGCGCGGCGCTGGTTCTTGCGCGATTGCGGCGTGGGGCTGGGGTCGATGGCGCTCGCGCAATTGCTCGGCGCAACAACCGAAGCAGCCACGGCGAACACCGCGGGAACCGATCCGCTGGCTCCGCGTCCCCCGCATCATGCCCCCAAAGCCAAGCGGGTGATTTTTCTGTTCATGGCCGGGGCGCCCAGCCATTTGGAACTGTTCGACAACAAGCCGGAGCTGGCGAAGTTCGACGGGCAGTTGCCGCCGGCTGAGTTGCTGAAGAACTATCGCGCCGCATTCATCAATCCGAATTCGAAACTCCTGGGCCCTCGTTTCAAGTTCGCAAAACACGGCCGCTGCGGGGCCGAAGTTTCGGAGCTGCTGCCGCACCTGGCCGA
>CAMFLN010000657.1 GCA_945957305.1 uncultured Planctomycetaceae bacterium
AGGGATTATCCGCCGGCACAGCGTAGGGCCGATCCTTGCCCGGCTTATCGACGTCGATGCGCAGAATCTTGCCCAACAGCGTAGACATCTTCTGGCCATTTTTCTGCGGATCGTTCGCTAGCCCGCCGTCGCCGATGGCAATGTACAGGTAACCGTCAGGGCCGAAGGCGATCGTTCCGCCGTCGTGATTCCAGAAGGGCTTATCGAGCACCAACAGGATTTCTTCCGCAGCCGGATCGGCTTTGTTCGGATCGTCCTTGCTCACGCGGTAGCGCGCGATGACGTTCTGATGCGGCTTGTTCTTGTTCGTATAAAAAACGAAGAACTGGCCGTTGTTGCGATACTTGGGATGAAACGCGAGACCGAGAAACCCTTCCTCGTTGGTCTTGTCGTTGTAGGCGACCTTCTCCTCGATATTGAGAAAGACGTCGGCCGTCTTGGCGCTCTGGTCATTGGGCAGGACGTACAGCACACCTTGCTGCGTAGGAATCACCACGCGATTCGTACCATCGCCTGTATTGGTTAACAGGATCGGCCGCAGCGGCTTATCGATGCCGGTTTCCTCGGCACTTTGCCAGCCCGGCCATTTGACGTTGGCGTATGCCACGTCGATCTTGATCGGCAAGGGACGCGTGTCGAGTTCAGCCGCCACCGCGGGGAGCGCAACAAAAGTTGCCACCAGCAACAGGGCGCGCCCCAGCCACTTGGATCCGGTCGTCGTTGTCATGCAGAGAAGTCCTTGCGTCGCGGTTTGCGTGTGCGCGGTTTTTGTAGAAGTTGCCATAAAATCGCGGCGTGTTACCCGGCGGCTGCACTGCTTTCGGGGGAGTGTCCCAGGTCGAGCGTATCGGCCGGTACCATGCGCTGGTTGACCGTGTCCCAGCCCATCACTTTGCTCGTGCGCCACGACTCGTTGGCCATATTGACGGCCACCACGCCGGCCATGCCCAACTCGACCGGGCAGTTCAGCGGTTCGCCGGTGCGCAAATGGCGATGCAAATTCGAGTGGTGCGGCACAATATCCTCGCCCCCGGTCTTGGTGTGCGACGCCAGGGTCTTGCCGTCTTTGTCCTTAGCGACCCAGCCGGTCGGCGTGAAGTAGAGCGTGCCACGGTAGCCGCGAATCAGGTGATCGACCGGCACGCGATTGCTCATCGTGCCCAGCACGTACACTGTCATGCCGCGCGGGTATTCGCAGATCATCTCGAAATTGTCGGGCAGGTCGCGACAATCGGGCCATTGCCAGATGCCCCCCATGCCGACGACGCGGCGCGGATAGGTCAGCTTGCAGGCCTTCATGATGCGCGTGATGCGGTGAATGAACAAGTCGGTGCAGATGCCGCCCGAGTACGCCGAGTAGCAGCGCCACTCGTGATAATGATGCGGGTTCCAGGGGATCTTCGCGGCTTTGCCCAGCCAGGCGTTCCAGTCGAGATCGCTGGGCTGCGGCGTGCTGTCCGAAATATCGGGGTCGCGCCATGGGCCCTGCTTGTCGTAGCGGCGCACGTATTCGATCTGCGCTTGCACCACCTGGCCGAGCACTCCTTCTTCGATCGCCTTGGCGGCCGAAGAGTAGCTGTCGTCGGCCATGGCTTGCACACCGACTTGCACGGCCAGGCCGGTTTCTTTCTGCTTCTTCATCACCTCTTGGGCTTCGGGGATCGAATGCGTCATCGGCTTTTCGCAATACACCGCCTTGCCGGCATCGAGCGCGTCGATCGTCATGCGGCTGTGCCAATGCTCGGGCGTAGCGATTGTGACGTAGTCGATCTCCTTGATGTCGAGCAGCTTGCGATAGTCCTGCATCGCGTGCGGCGCGCCGACGTTTTCCGCGCCCTTTTGGGCCCGGGTAAGCCAGCAATCGGCCACGGCCACGGCCTCGACGTTATCCGGTTCTTTCAATTGTTTGATCGCGCCCAGGTGGCCGCTCCCCATTCCGCCGGCGCCGATGAACGCCGTGCGAATGCGATCGTTCGCGCCGATAATCTTGGCATAGCTTTGCGCCGTCCAGGCGACAGCCGCGGTCGTGGCGCCGGTAGTGGCCAAAAAGTCACGACGGGAAACGGGAAGGGGAGTCGACATCGCAGTTTTGCTCCTGAGTAGCAGGGCAGGAAAGCGGCAGGAATTAACAACCAAGTACTGGGTGCCACTGCTGGCTTGTCCAGCAGTGTTTAATTGAATACCGGCGAACACACTGCTGGACAAGCCAGCAGCTGCACCCGATGCGGGCAGGGACGTAGGCTTGCTGTGCGCAGCATAATTGCCAGGAAACCACGGGGCAACCTGCGTCGCTTACTCGCGGCCTTGACCTTGTGCGCCTAACAGCCAGGCCAGAATGCCCTTCTGGGCGTGCAAACGGTTGGCCGCCTGGGCCACGACGATGCTGGCCGGACCGTCGATGACTTCATCGGTCACTTCCTCGCCGCGATGCGCCGGCAGGCAGTGCATGAAAAAGACGTCGGCCGGAGCGGCCTTCAAGAGTGCCGCGTTGACTTGATACGCGGCGAAGGCCTGGCGGCGAATCGCGGATTCCGCTTCCTGCCCCATGCTGGTCCACACATCCGTGTACACGGCCGACGCATTCTTGACCGCTTCGCGCGGATCGGTCGTGATGAGCAAGTCCAAGTCTGGCGCTTCATGCTTCAACTGCGCCAGGAATTCTGCGTCGAACTGATATTGCTTGGGCGCGGCCAGCGCGAAACGCATGCCAGTCTTGCCGCAACCCATCGCCAGGCTGCGGGCCACGTTGTTGCCGTCACCGATAAAGGCCAGCGTCTGCCCTGCGAGCGAGCCAGTCAACTCGCGCAGCGTGTAAAGGTCGGCCAGCGCCTGGCAAGGGTGGTCCTGATCCGTGAGCCCGTTGATCACCGAGCATTTGCAGAACTTGGCCAATTCGACGACTTTCTCATGGCTCTTGGTGCGGACCACGACGACGTCGACGTATTCCGACAGCACGCGGCCGAAGTCGGCCATGCTCTCGCGCGAGCCCCAGCCCACATCGTCACCCAGAAACAAGCTGTGCCCGCCCAGGTTGATGATGCCGGCCTCGAAACTGACGCGGGTGCGCAGCGATGGCTTTTCGAACAAGAGGGCCATCACGCGTCCTGGCAGCAGCGGCTCGCGCAGGCCGTTCTGGTACTTCGTCTTCAGATCTTCGGTGATGGCGAAGATGCGTTCGATCTCGCCTTGCTTCAAATCGGCCAGCGTAATGAGATGTCTCATCTTTGCCGCAATCCTCAATTCTTCCGCTCTGTAGATGCTCTAGCGGGCCTGATCCTTAACGGCCTCGGCTAGAATGTCGCAGCCCTGATGTGCTTGCTCAACGGTCAGATTCAACGCCGGCAGCAGACGCAGCACGTTGCCATGGGT
>CAMFLN010000658.1 GCA_945957305.1 uncultured Planctomycetaceae bacterium
GTTTGATTCCGCTGGCGCGGGCAGATTCCCATTGCCCGACGGGCGCTCGTGGCGATTTCCCGCGTCGGCATTTCGTGGAGTCGGCAGCATTGCCGGCCGCCCCGTACGTTGCCTCTCAGCCGAAGCCCAGGTGCAATGTCACGGACAAGGCTACATGCCCACCGAAAAAGACTTCCACGACATGCAGCAACTTCAGGAGCAATTCGAGGTAGTTCTACCGTTGCATCTTTGCCGGCCGTGAAAGCAGCTTCGCCCCTAAGCCCAGACGAGGGACGCTGCCGCGGGCCTTGGCGAGCACCGCTTACGCGAACAACGACCGCAGTGGATGCCCGTCGGCAAGGCGCCAAGGGCGACCGGTCAGGTCGTGTACTTCGGTCGCCGGGTCGATGCCGAAGCGCCAGTAGATCGTCGCCGCGAGATCGGCCGGCGTTACGGGATCGCGAGCGGGTTTGGCGCCGATTTTATCACTCGCGCCGTATATGGCCCCACCGCTGATGCCTCCGCCGGCCAGCAGCACAGTATAGCAGTCGGGCCAATGATCACGGCCCCCGGCTTTATTGATGGCGGGGGTCCGGCCAAATTCTCCCATCGCCACGACCAGCATCGAATCGAGCAGTCCGCGCTGGTCAAGATCTTCGAGCAACGCGGACAAAGATTGGTCGGCGACGGGCAAGAGAAAGTTCTTGTGTTGCGAGAAATTCTGGTGATGCGCGTCCCAGTTCTGCCCCTGCTGGCGGAAGTCAAACACATTGACGAAGGGAATTCCCGCCTCGACCAGGCGCCGCGCCAACAGCAGATTCTGTCCCCGCATTTGCCGTGCGAATCCCATTTCCGCGCCGTTGCCACCGCCCCCGCCCGATCCCACTGCCACGGGCGCCGTGTCGTATCCATAGCGATCACGCGTCGCGGCCGATTCGGTCGACAGATCGAGCGCGGAACGCAGGGCGGCACTCCCCAACAATTGGTAGGCCTTGTCACTGGCCCTCTGCCAATCGCGGAGCGGCGACAGCGCCGGCGCAGGGCCGGTGAGCCCCTGGAGTGATTCCAGCAGTCGCCGCCGATCGCTGACAACTTGTTCAGATTGACCGGCCGGCAAGGCCAGGGCGCCCGCACTGTAGGTGCGGCGTTCGGGATCGACCGTGATTTGCAGCGGGTCGAAGGCCGCCCCCAGAAATCCGCCCCCTTGGCATGGCACGTCGACAACGTTGTGAAAGACATACGGCAACGCCGCATGCGGAACGTCGTAGGCCAGATGCTGCCGCAAGTAGTTGAGCGAGGCGCCGTAGCAGGGAAAAAACTGCTTGATCGGACCGAATTCTTCTCGATCGCCGACGGGCGATTGCCGCCCGGTTAAAGCCTCGGTCGATGCCGAGTCATGTAGCCGGTTCTCGTGATGCATGCTCCGCACAAGCGCCACCTTGTGCATCACCTTCGACATGTGCGGCAGATGTTCGCACACGGTCAGCCCCGGCACCGACGTCGCGATCGGTTTGAATTCCCCACGCACTTCGGCCGGGGCCTCTGGCTTCAGGTCATAGGTGTCGATATGGCTGGGACCGCCATAATAGAAAACGATAATGCAGGCCTTCAGCGGAGGGAGTCCCCCGAGGTCCGCCGGGCGGGTGGCCGCGCGGCTCTGCAGCAAGCCGTTCATGCCCCAGCCAAGGCTCCCCAAGCCGAGCCCAATGCCACCGACCCCCATGCGCAAGAGCGAGCGCCGCGAAATCTCCTCGACGGGCAGGTCGTGGCTCAACGATCGCTTCCGCATGGCACGTTTTTCCAGCGGCAGGAAAGTGGCGAGGGTTCGTAGGCAGGCGGCGTAGGAATGCAGGCACATTGTAGCAAGCTGACTCGCGAGGCAGCAACTTTCTATGACGCGTTTGCTAGCGGTTCCGGGCGATCGTCCTGGATCTTCCCCTGGCCGAATTTCATTCCGTGTGCTACACTTAGGTCAACTTGCTGATCCTCTCGCCGGTTTTTGGCCATTGGATTACCTGCCAGGTCCAATGGCTTTCTCAGAACGCGGTTTGCGTTTCTCTCATTAGGTCCTGGATATTCCTTCTTAGGGACCACGAATGACGTTCGATGATCTAGGGCTGAGCCCTGCGTTGCTGCGCGCCGTCACGGCGGCCGGCTACACCACTCCCACTCCAATTCAAGAACAGGCCATCCCCCACGTCCTCGCCGGGCGAGACGTCTTGGGCTGCGCGCAAACAGGAACGGGCAAGACGGCCACGTTTGCCCTGCCCATCCTCCATCGCCTGACGCATGAGGGAAATCCGGCGCGGGGCAACGGCCGCCGCATTCGCGCTCTCGTCTTGTCGCCAACCCGCGAGCTGGCTTCGCAGATTTGCGAAAGCTTCCAGACCTATGGCCGCCACACAGCGTTGCGCTACCAGGTCATCTTTGGCGGCGTGGGGCAAAATCCGCAGGTGCGTGCGTTGCGCCACGGAGTGGACGTGGTCATTGCCACGCCGGGCCGCTTGCTGGACCTGATGAATCAAGGCTTTGTCGATCTGCGCTCGGTCGAGACTTTCGTTCTCGACGAAGCTGATCGCATGCTCGATATGGGGTTCTTACCCGACCTGCGACGAATTATTGCCAAACTTCCTGAGCAGCGGCAAACGGTCTTTTTCTCGGCGACGATGCCGGGACCGATCGAGGAGTTGTCTCGTGCCATCCTGCGCAATCCGACGCAAGTTCGCGTGGCGCCGGTCAAGTCGACGAGCGAATTGATTGAGCAATCGGTGTGTTTCGTCGCTAAAAAGCAAAAGCCTGACCTGCTGACGGACTTGCTGCGCAAGAGCCCCGTGACGCGAGCGTTGGTCTTCACGCGCACTAAGCGCGGCGCGGATCGCGTCGCCTTGCATCTCAATAAAGCAGGCATCAGCGCCGATGCCATTCATGGCAACAAGAGCCAGACCGCACGGCAGCGCAGTCTGGCCCGCTTCAAATCAAAGCGTCCGCCGGTGTTGGTCGCGACTGACCTGGCGGCGCGCGGCATTGACGTAGATAGCGTGTCGCACGTGTTTAATTTCGATTTGCCGAACGAAGCAGAAACCTACGTCCACCGAATCGGGCGCACTGGTCGCGCCGGCGCCACGGGCGTTGCCGTGGCCTTCTGTGATTACGACGAGCGTCCCTATTTGAAGGCCATCGAGCGGCTGATGCGCCGTGCGCTCCGCGTCGATTCGGAACACTCTTCGACCACGCCGCCCGCAGCGACATCGCTGACGAGCGAAACGGACCCAAAATCCCCCGTCCGGAATAATGGTCGCACCGGTCAGGGTCGCCCGCCCCGCGCGCGTTACAAACCGCGCTTCGGCAAAGGCAACCAGGGTGGCAACAGCGGCCGGCCAGGAT
>CAMFLN010000659.1 GCA_945957305.1 uncultured Planctomycetaceae bacterium
GACTCAGCCCTCCCATGGCGAGCCCACCCAATTTCAAGAAGCTGCGGCGCGACAAACCGTCGCAATAGCGCTGCTGAGATCCCAGTACTTGGAACATGAAGGTCGTCCCTGGGGCCTCGCGAGCGGCGTCGCGCGAGGCGCACGGATGGTTGGCGGGTAATCAGCGATCGGCGGCTCTGCGGTCATTTAGGGGCCGCGCTTCGCTGGGCGGGGTCTCCAAGTAGTGTAACGGACCGCAAAACTCAAAGAAAGACGAACCCCCCGCGCGCATGCCGGGCCTTTTACCCCGATTTTGCGGCCCTGGGTGGAGGGTCGCCTCTTGCATTTACGGCCCGCTTGGCCGTTGATATAGAGGGCTTCTCTTTCGGAACACGCTGGGGCAGAATCGCGCATGTCCACCGCTCGCTCGTCGCAAATCTCGGCACTCGCCAAGCGCATCATCGGCAATGTCGAAAAAGTCATCATCGGCAAACGCCAGGAACTGGTGCTGGCCTTGGTCAGCTTTTTCTGCGAGGGCCATGTACTGCTCGAAGACGTTCCCGGCGTGGCGAAAACGATGCTCGCCCGCGCCTTGGCCAAAAGCGTGGGCTGCAGTTTCAAGCGCGTGCAATGCACGCCTGACCTGTTGCCGACCGACATTACCGGGGCTTCGATTTTCAACCAGAAGACGGTTGAGTTCGAGTTTCGGCCTGGGCCCATCTTTTCGCAAATCGTACTGGCCGACGAAATCAACCGCGCGACGCCACGCTCGCAAGCCGCGCTGCTCGAGGCCATGGCCGAGCGTCAGGTCACGGTCGACGGCACTACGCATCGCTTGGCGGCTCCCTTCTTTGTCATCGCCACGCAAAACCCGGTTGACCACGAAGGAACCTTTCCGCTGCCCGAGGCACAACTCGATCGCTTCCTGATCCGCCTGTCGCTGGGCTATCCGAGCCAGGAGGAAGAAGTGAAGATGCTCGACCGGTTGCAACGGTCCCATCCGATCGACGAACTGACGGCGGTGGTCACAGTCGACGAAATGCTCGCCTGCCAGCAAGCGGTGCGCGAGGTTTATATCGACGACAAGCTACGCAATTACGTCGTCGAGTTGATCCGCGCCAGCCGCGAGCATGACGACGTGCTGCTGGGCGGAAGTCCCCGGGCGTCGATGGCATTACTGCGCACTGCACAGGCGCTGTCCGCCGTGCGCGGACACAACTTTGTCCTACCTGATGACATCAAGCGCATGGCCGCGGCCGTGCTGGGACACCGACTGATCCTGCGCCCGGAAAGCCGCCTGCGCAAAGTCACTCCCGCCACCGTGGTCGACGAGATTCTCGAAGACGTCCCGGTACCGATGATCACGAGCGAAACGAGCCGGTCATGAGATGGTACCTGGCCGCCGCCTTCCTGCTGTTGGTCGCGATAGTCTTCCAGTTGGGGCTGCTGGCCTATGCGATGTATGCGCTTTTGGCGCTGTTGATCACCAGTCGAGTGTTGGCCCGTTCGTGGATCGAAAATCTCTCGGCGACGCGCGAATGCAATCGGCTGTCGGCCGAGATCGGCGACAAGGTGGCCGTGGCCATCACCGTGGCCAATCGGGGCCGCTTGCCAGTGGCCTGGGTGCTGGTCGAAGACATGCTGCCGCGGGCTGCGCTCGTGCAGCGACCGCCGAGATTGAATATCACGGGGCGGAGACTCGGTCTGTTCATGGTTCGAGGGAATGGACGGCGCGCACTGCTGTATCAGCTGACCTTCGAAATGCGCGGCTACTATCAGATCGGCCCTTGCGTGCTCGAAACCGGCGATCTGTTCGGCTTGCACCGCCGCTATCGCGTGGCGACGGAACCTCATTTCGTGCTGGTCTATCCCAAGGTTTTGCCGCTGGTGGGCTTCGACATCGCCTCGCGCAAGCCGATCGGCGAAGTGCGCTTGAGCCACCGCTTGTTCGAGGATCCCACGCGCATTTCCGGCGTGCGTCTGTACCTGGCGGGCGATCCGCTGAATCGTGTCCACTGGCGCGCGACGGCCCGCACCGGAACCTTGCACAGCAAGATCTTTGAACCGTCGTGCATTGTTGGTGCGACGGTGGTGCTCGATTTCCATGTCGCGTCCTTTCCCTCGCGACACGAGCCTCTGCGTTCGGAACTAGCCGTTACGGCGGCTGCTTCGTTAGCCAACGCCGTCTATCAACTGGGTCAGCAGATCGGCCTGGTCACCAATGGTCGCGACGCCGTCGATCGCATTCGCCAGCAAGGCTGGGATCACGAATACCGCACACGCAAAAGCGCACAGCAGAGTGCAGGTATGAACGAAACGAGCGACCGGCTCCGTCCGTTGCTCGTCCCCACGCGGCGCGGCGCGGAACAGTTGCGCAACATCCTCGAAACGCTCGCTCGCGTTGAGTTGACCGATGGACTCTCCTTCGCCCAACTGCTGGACGAGACAGCGGCGCGCCTGCCGGCTGATGCAACGGTGATCGCCGTGCTGGGAAATGTCACCGCCGACACGGCCTTTGCCCTGGGCAACCTGCGGCGCCGCGGTTATGCCGTGACCGCGGTGCTCGTGATCTTCGACGAATACGAGGCCACCACCGGCCTGGGCATGCTCATGGCCGAGGGGATCGACGCCCGCTCGATCTCGAGCGAGACATCGCTTTCGGCACTCTGCCAGCAACAGATGGTACGATAACGGCCGGAGCTGACGCCGATGGCGAAATCACGACCGCAACCAACGCTGGCTGACTACATGGCCATTGCCATCAGCCCGGGCTTGATCATCATCCTGGTCGGCAGCTTGGCGTTCTTTTTGCTGCTGGTGTTTTACGCGGGGGAATACGCCAGTCGACTGTTCTGGACGACGGGCTGCTTCGTCTTCGCGGCCACGCTGATCAGCCGCATCTCGATCGTCGAAGGAGCCGAACGAGCCAGCTTGTTCGGCATTGCGCTGGGCGTTGTGGCTGCCATGGCCATGACACGCTATACGAATCATCCCTGGGGAGCGTGGTTGGTCCTGGGATTGATTTGGTGGTGCGCCAGTCAGTTGGTGTGGAACTGCACGCTGGTCGAGGACGACGTCGACGCCTCGGGCGAAGGGTTGCTCGAAGCGGCCGGTGTCGACTCGTCGGCGCCTGGTGCGGCGGATCCGCCCCCTGCAGCAACACCGGTGCCTGCGGTGCGCAGAAAAAAGCAGCGAGGCGCGCTGCCCCCAGTACCCTCGCCCCCTCCACAACCGCTGTCCAAGCAATTCTTCGCCTGGTGGCAAAAGGGACTCAGCCGTTCGGCGCCGCCTGGACTGTCGGTCGGGTACTTTTCTTTCGGAGCGCTGCCGATCTTTGGGCTGGGCCAGCGCTTGATTGCCGAGGATGGCCGGCGGTTGGCGT
>CAMFLN010000660.1 GCA_945957305.1 uncultured Planctomycetaceae bacterium
GTCCCCACGATTCAATTGCACGCCCCGGCGCCGGAATCGCGCACGCCGGACCGGGCACGCGAGTTTCTGGCTCGGCTGAAAGACGCCGGCATCCGGTTGACAGCTGTCTTTGGAGGCTTCGAGGGGGAAAGTTACGCCGACATTCCCACGGTCGTGCGCACCGTCGGACTCGTGCCGCGCGAGACGCGGGCCGCGCGGACCCGCGAAATGCTGGAGATCTCGGATTTCGCCAAGCTGTTGGGCTGCAACGTGATTGCCTTGCACATCGGCTTTGTGCCGCACGACACGAGCGATCCGCTGTATCAGGAAGTGATCGACGTTACGCGGCAGGTGTGCGATCACGCCCAGAGGAATGGCCAGGCGTTGCATTTGGAAACCGGACAAGAGCCGGCCGACACGCTGATGAAATTCATCGGCGACGTCGCTCGCCCCAACCTGTTCATCAACTTTGACCCCGCGAACATGATCCTGTACGGAGCGGGAGAACCGATCGAGGCGCTGGAGAAACTGGGGCCATTTGTGCGCAGCGTGCATTGTAAAGATGGCACCTGGGCCGCCCGGCCGGGGCAAGAATGGGGCGCCGAGGTCCCCTTGGGAGAGGGCGACGTGGGTATGGAGAACTACCTGCGGACGCTCCAGAAAATCGGCTACCTCGGACCGCTGACGATCGAGCGAGAAATCCCGCAGGAGCCAGAGCGTCAGAAGGCCGAAATCGGCCGCGCCGTGCGGCTGCTCGAAGAGTTGCGGAGCAAGATCCTGACGCCGTCCAAATAGTGGGCAGAGGGGAGCAGGCCGAGGGCAGTAAACAAATACGATCGGGGAGCGTGTGGCTGTCGTTTTGTCCGCGGGGGAATTCTGGCTGCCCCCCCCTTTTGTTTGCCTCTGGAGTCTTTGTAAACTATCGGTTCTGACGGCGTGGCGGCCGTTCCCATCGTTCGTTCCCGATTCATGAAAGCGCCTCGCAAGGCGCCCGCAAAAGGAAGGTTACCATGCCGAAGATGAGCGTCACCGTTCCGCATTCTCTGGGACAAGAACAGGCAATCGAGAAGCTCAAGGGTTTCGTGCCCAAGATCAAGGAAAAGTATCAAGGCCAGGTCAGCAATCTCGAAGAGAACTGGGCCGCCAACACTTTGAACTTCGGTTTCACGACGTTTGGCTTTCCGATCAAGGGTGCGATCGCGGTCGAGCCGGCCGAGGTCAAGCTCGATGGCGACCTGCCTTTTGCAGCCATGATGTTTAAGGGCAAGATCGAGCAAGAATTCAAGGACGCGTTGGCCCGCCTGTTGGCCTAAACGCCGTCGCGCACAACGTCTGGCTGCGCGGCAAATTTGTAGCGTTCCTCCAAGTCTCGCAGCGCATCGCTTCTTCTCACCCGCTCTCCTTTTAACAAGGGGGAGTGAGGGTTTATGGCTGCGCGGATGTGAAAGACGCGCCCACAATTGCTTGATGTACGCGCGCCCGCAACTATTTAGCGCGCACGCGCACCGTGACACGCTTGTCTTTGCGTGTGAAGTCGAGGCCGAGCGGATCAAAGGCAGCCTGGAGCAGTTCGTCGAGCGCCGCCTCGCGCACGTCGACGTTGACGGTCGATTGCAGATTGATGCCAGCCGGGTCGAGGTCAAAGGCGAGCCCCAGTTTCTGCTCGAGCTGCGCAATAAAGGCTTCGAGCGGCATGCCCTCGAGCGTCAGCGTGTAAACCTGCTGCCCCGGCGTCGCGGCCGCCGATCGCGCTGGGCGCGGCGGGACCAGGCGTTCGTGCTCTTCGATCGTGGCCAGCACCACGATCTTGCCCTGCGCGGCTTTGATTTCGGCATTGGGGGCCAGCCGTTTCCAATCAGCGACGGTTTTCGCGGCCTCGCGACCAGCGGGATAACTGCGCGAGATGCGCACCGGTTCGGAAATGGGCACCAACTCGACGCTGCGCCCATCGGCGGCGAAACGCGGCACAAGTCCGAATTGGATTGACGCGAGCGCCAGCCGATCGACCCAGGGCATGGCCGGCAGGTTCGCCGCCGCGAGCAGGTCGTCTGGAAGGCGGTCACCGCCACGCACGGCGATGGCGGCTTCTTGCCCCAGACGCTCGAAAACCTCTTGCGGCGTCGTCAGCGCCGGCCAGGACAATGGCCGACTGAGGCGGGCGGCTGCCTGTTTTTGGCTGGGCAAACGCTTGATTTCTTCAGCGGCCAGCGCGCTGATGGTGCGCAATTGGTGGGCCGATTCCACAGGGCCCACGTACGCGACGGGGCCGAGAATCGTGGCTCCGGAGCCCGCCTGCTGGGCGATTTGCTGCAGGGCCTCGGCAAAGGGGACGTCGACTAAGTCGATGTCCACCACTTGGTCAGGGTCAACGCGTCGATCCACGACAATCGCCACGCGCAGTGTTTCGGAAAGTTTGCGCAAGGCTTGCCGCAGGGGCGTATTGACCGCGCTGTAGGAGACTGGCGCCAGTTTCTGCAATTGCTCGGCGTTCAAGAAACTCGCCGGTGCGGCTGGCTCTGGCAAGCGGCCGACACGCGAACTCGTCCCGCGAAGCTGCCGGTTCGACCGTTCATGGGCAACACGACGCGAAGTTGCGGGGCTTTGCTGGGCAAAGGCAACCGGACACAGATCGAACGACGTAAGGGAAAGCAAGACTGCCAGCATCCGCAGAACGAGCCAACCACGGGAGAAGCAAGCTTGCGGCTGTGCGATGCGACAAGTAGTAGAGCGAATGATGCATACTCCTGGCATCGCAGCACACTTCCCTGGAATACCACAGGCTTGGAAAGAAATCGATTTTTGGTTGACATCAATTTCGCTCGTACGCGCGACTGTCTCTCTCGGGCGGGACACTCTCCCCCCGCTGGCTGGCCGGCGACGCCTGTGCAATGTTCTGCGATTTATTTTGACCAACTCCCGGCCACTTCGAAAGCGGAGAAATTTACGCGACCCCCATAAATCCACTTTAGCTCCTTGCAGACTGTGGCTACACTCAAGGGACGCATGGGGGGCCTGGTGGGTGCTCGCTGGCGATCTTGAGCCGGCAGCTGCAATACTCAAAGGGCCAAATTGTTCTGCGTTCGGGCCAGGCACGTTCGTGCCGTTGCGTTGTCGGTCGAGTTCTCATCGTTACGCACCGCGGAGTTGGCAGCAATGAGTTTTTCTCAGCGTGCAGCCGTATTGTCGACGTACTACTTGGAGTACCTCGATCGCAAGGATGTGTCGGCTTTCGCGCGCCGCATCAAACGCCGCTACACGCCAGGCACGTTGGAACGCTTGCTGGTCAGCGGGCCGCGCACCGTTCGTCGCGCCGCGGCGCTGGGATTAGGCCTGCTCGGTGGGTACGAGTGTAATGCCACCCTGGGGCGCGCGCTG
>CAMFLN010000661.1 GCA_945957305.1 uncultured Planctomycetaceae bacterium
CAGCAGGAGTGGCCACCGGCGTTTCGACGGTGGTCGCAGTCGGTCAAGGGTGAGGCGGCGTCTGCGAGGAAGGCGCTGCAGGTTGCGTTTCGTCGACCGTGCGGCCCTGGGCAATCGCGGAGAGTATGGTGTGCAAGGCGGAAATCTCGTCCGCGTGCTTACTCTCCCAAGCCGGCGCGGTCGCCTCGGTGACGGTGGCCAATTCGCTTAAGAGATCGGTGCCTCGTAGCAGCCGGTCGATCGTGGCGGGCTGGATCGTGATTCGGCCCTCTTGCGCTGCGACGAAGACATCTTCCATGACATGCGCGAGTTCGACGGCCCGATCAATGCCCACGATGCGTGCGGCGCCCTTGATCGAGTGGGCGCCGCGCATGAGGGGTTCAATACGGCGCGGATTCGCAGCGTCACTTTCCAGTTCGATGAGACCCTGGTTCAACACCGCCGCGTGCGCGCGGACTTCCTCTTGAAACAGTTCGATCAGTGGCAAGTCACCGTCGTGGCTCATGGCACAACTCGCTGCAATAACATCGAACCCAAGCGCGATTCGTCGAGGTAACCGACCGTGCGCTCCTGCAAGCTAAAGATGCCGCGGGAGAGCCGCCCGCTGAACCGTGACAGCGTCGCCGGAACTTCGGTGAGGTCGCTGGCGGCAAAACGTCGTACCTGGTCCACTTCGTCGACGGGAAAAATCCATCGCCGGCCATTCATTTGCACGACCAACAGCCGCGCGGGCGAATTCTCCTCGTCTGCGCGAATGCCAGATGGTTTGTTTGTGCCTGACTGCGCGGTTTCGGTCTCCGACGTGATCGCCAGCAATTGTCCCAAGCGCACGCACAACTCCAGCTCGCCGCGGATGTTGACCAGGCCTGCCAAGAGCCCTCCGCGATGCGGAATGCGATGTACCGGCCGGAGAGGGTGCACCTCGACGATGACCTGAACCGGCAAGGCCAACCACTCGTCACCCATGCGAAACACCAGGACACTGTGTACATCCCGCTCGACGACTTCGGGGCGCGCCGCCAAACGTTCTCGGACATCGTCCAAATAGCCTGGCGGTGGAGCACCATCGAGCAAACGCTGCCCGGCCGAGGCAAACACGGGGCAGTTGTGGCAGTGCACGTGGCGGACCAGTTCGGGACAACTGCGGTCCCCGGCAATGCCAATTTCGTTCCAACATTCCTGCACCGTGTACAACGGCGCGGTGGAGGAGGTCGTCATTTCGCACCTCGCGATCCGGCTCGCTCGAGCCGTTGCCGCAAGACGCGGGCCTGGTCATGCGCGCCTTGCTGTTCGCAAAGTAGCATCAGATGCAGCAGCGCCTCGCTATGTTGGGGGTCTAGATAGAGCGCCTTCTCGAAGGAGCGTTTAGATTCGATGATCTCGTGACGCGCTTGCTGAATCAGTCCCATCAGGGCGTATACGTCCGCGGTCGGCTCGGCCGTGGTGAGCAGGGACTGGCAAGCCTCCCAGGCGGCCTCCAAGGCGCCCTGATCGGCAAAGCGCCGCGCCGCGGAGCAAAGGTCCTCCGGACCAGTGGCCCGCAGGTCCTCGGACACCGAGCTACTTGTCGAGCCTTTCGCTCTCGCGGGGAGCCGCGTCCGCGGCGGCCGCGGATTGTCATGGCGCGGGCTGCTCGTCGCCGATCGCGGCGGCATGACAGGCACTGAAGTAGCGATGCTTTCCAGGATTCCTGGCGACGCTGCCTGGTGCGGCGCCGTGATGCCCAACTCCTTACTGACGGCTGCCGCCGCGGCGGAACGGCAATATAAAAAATAACCGTCGGGGCCCAGACACATAAAACGCCGGTCCAACGCTCCCAGCGGCTCGGCGGGTCCCATGCCGATCAAGCCGGCCGGCGCGAGCAGGCGATCGATTGCCGCGATCACTTGATGGCGCGCCGCGTCGTGTAAATAGATCATGACGTTGCGACAAAGAACGATATCGTAGGGAGCATCGCCCTGGAGGAAATCGGGCGATACCAGGTTTGCCTGACGAAAGCGGACTCCTGCGCGAACCTGCGGATCGAGTTCCCACTGCCCAGGACCGGTGGTGCGGAAATAGCGTGCGCGTCGCTCAGCGGTTGTCTGGCGAAAGGCAAGTTCGCCATAGTGCGCCCGTCGCGCGCGCGCCAGATGCCGTTCGTTGATATCGCAGGCTTCGATCTGATAACTGGATTGCGGGATTCCCAGCTCATCGAGAGCCATGACCAGTGAATAAGGTTCTTCGCCGGTGCTGCATGGCGCGCTGAGAACTCGCACCGGTTGGCCCTTCGACCGTGACGAAGCCAGCTTGCGGATTCGTTCCGCTAGATAGGGAAACAGTTCCCCACCACGGAAAAACCAGGTCTCGGACACAACCAACGAGTCGAGCAGAATCTCACATTCCTCCGTGCTGCGGCGCAGCAGCGCGGCGTAGTCCTTGCCGCTTGTCAGACCCAAAACCTGCTGTCGCCCGGCGACAATCTGAGGTACGGTCTTCAGGCCGAGCGAATCTGGATCGAGCCCCAGTTTCTCACGCAGAATCTCAATGACCGGTTGCAGCGTCATAGGGCGCACACTCCGCAGAGTTGCGCCTGCAGCTCAGTAGTCACGAGTCGATCGACATCCAGCATCCGTAGCATCTCGCCCCGATCCACCACGACAGGCCCCAGATCGACGTGGTCCGTGTCGGTGGTGTGACTCTGTGATGAGGCGGCCGATGGTAGTTCGCGCAATTCCGAGACGTTGGCCGCCAGCAGACCCAACCAACGCGCCGATGACCCCGCCGGCGTCCAGGGAATGAGAATGATCCGGCTGCTGAGGCGCGGTGGACACGGGGCCGCCCCGACCAGGCGATGGAGATCGATGACGGGAACAGCGGTTTGCTCATAAATGAGCAGGCCGGCCAGCCAGGCGGGGCTTCCCTCGGGACGCGACAGCGGTACCCAGGGCACGATTTGCGCAATGCGTCGTGCATCGAGCGCCACGCGGTCGTGATGGATCTGAAAGGTCAGCGCAAGCATCGTGGGGACGCAGTTCAAGTTTTGAACTGCGCGATTTCCTCGTTGAGCGACTTCACGCTTTCGCGCAGGTGGACAGTCGCAGTGTTAAATTCATCCAGCGAGGCCACGGTCTGCTTGGTACCGCTGGCGACGGTGAGCATCGCTTCGTTGATCTGTTCGGCGCCGATCGACTGGTTGTGAACGCCTTCGTTGACCAGCTGGAAGCGGTCGCTCACAGTGCCTACCTCTTCGATGATCCGGCCGATATGGTTGTTGATATCGGCCATGCGGGCGACGCCCAGTCGGACTTCCTCACTGAACTTGTCCATTTGCATGACTCCGGCCGAAACGGCGTCATGCATATGCCG
>CAMFLN010000662.1 GCA_945957305.1 uncultured Planctomycetaceae bacterium
GCTGCTCGCCCTTGATGATGCACAACGCTTCCTCGCCCGGGGGCTGTACTGGGGCGGGATTATGTGGGGCCGGCCCGATGGGTGCGTTTATATCGCGGCGCTGGTGACGGCGGACTTCTGCTTTACCCGTGCTCCCCGGGCGGATCTGTTGCGGTCGCTGTTCAAAAGCGCACTGGTGTGCACGGCCGTATATCTGCCTTGGTTTGCCTTTGCCTGGACGTACTACGGAACGCCCGTGCCGCACACGATCGTGGCCAAGGGGCCCGTCGAGATCGGCGCCGCACAGCAGATCGTCAACGCGACGATCGCGATGACGTGGCGGCCGTTCTACGTCTGTCGCCAGATTTTTGAGCCCAGCTATGGCTGGTTCGAAAGCAGCCGGCTGTTCAGTGACGAGGTTTCTCGCCTGCTCTTGAATGTGCTGTCGCAGGTGGCCGGGCTGTTCGCCATGTTTTATGTCTTTGTGCCGGTGCGCGATCGAATTGGCCGGGCGACGTCGCTCGGTTTCTTGCTCTTGGTGCTTTATTTGGCATTCATGCCGTTTCCTTACCCTTGGTACATGCCGCCGGCCGGATTGTTGGGGTTGGTGGCGTTGGTGATGGGGACCGTGACGTTGTCCGTCGTCGCAGTTGGCAAATTGCCGGCTGTTCCGCTGCGGCGAGTGAATCCGATTGCGGTTGCTGTCTTCACGATTTTGATCGTGGGGCAAGGAGCTTTGTTTCTGTGGACAACGAGCGAAGCGCGGTTTCTGCAAGACACGGTCGAATGGGGAAACCGCCGCGAAGCCGGACTGTGGCTGCGCGAGCATGGTCGGCCGGCCGAGTCGATTTACCTCGAGCCGCTTGGTTACATCGGCTACTTCAGCGGCATGCGGATGGTCGATTGGCCAGGGCTGGTGGCGCCGCAAGTGGTCGAGATGCGCCGTACGCGACGCATCGGACAGCTGGAGGGAATCCTGTATCTGCGCCCCGACTGGGTCGTATTGCGGCAACGCGAGTACGATGGGTATGGTCCCCTGCGACAGGCGTTTGACGAGCAATACGAATTGGCCAAGACGTACGACGCCACCGAGGCCTTTCAGCGAAATCGCTTGAACCCGCCGAAACCGCAAGCATTTCACGATGCCGTATATCGCATCTTTCGCCGCCGCGATTTGCGCCCCGACGATTTCGCAACATAAATAAACATCGTGGCGGCTGTCTTTGAATCGCAAGGAGCCCCGTCCGGTGAACGCTGCCGACTATCCTGCCGAGTTATCCACGGAGCGATTACGGCTGCGTCGTTGGCACGCCGAGGATCTGCCGCCGTTCGCGGCGCTCAACGCCGATCAGCGGGTGATGGAGTTTTTCCCCTCGCGATTGGACCGGACCGAAAGCGACGCGATGGCCACGCGGATTTGTGAGCACTTCGCACGGCATGGTTTCGGTTTGTGGGCAGTGGAAGTGCAGGGTGTAACGAGTTTTGCCGGTTTCGTTGGGCTGCTCGTTCCACAATTCGAGGCGCACTTTACCCCCTGCGTCGAAATCGGCTGGCGGCTGGCCTACGAACATTGGAATAAAGGATACGCCAGCGAAGGGGCCCGGGCTGCGCTCAGATTTGCCTTTGAAGAACTGCGCTTGGACGAAGTCGTCTCAATGACGACAGTCGCGAATGAGCGTTCACGCCGCGTCATGGAGCGACTCGGCATGTCGCGCAATCCTGCTGACGACTTTGATCATCCGAAAGTGGCCGAGGGGCATCCGCTGCGCCGGCATGTGCTGTACCGGCTACGGCGTGCCCATGACGTAAGCACAGGACGCGGTTAACCACACCGCGCCGGCTAAGCCCGGCTGCCGGTGCGAGCCCGCTTCTTGGTCGCACTGACGTCAACGACGCGTCCCGAATCGGCCAGTGCGACGTGAAAGCGATCCTCTCCCTCGATGCGATGGACCGAGAGGTGATATGCCTCGTCGGTCAGTGCGAGGTAGGGACGAGCATCCGGTTTCGCCGGTTTGCGGATCTTACCCCAGGAACCGTCCCCGAGGTACACGATGCCGTTCTTGTTCGCGCGCCCATCGAGCAGCGGATGAGTGCGCTTATAGGTGTGATCGTGGTGTTCGAACACCGCATCGACGTTGTAACGCTCAAACAGCGGCACCCAATGCTTGCGATTGCCGTCGCCGGTGCCGGCATCGCCGGGTATGACCAGCCCCATCGGCCGAAACGAGGGATACGCCGGCACATGGTTGAAGGCGAATACGGTGGGGCATTCTTCACGCTCTTTGAGCGTCTTGGCGAGCCAGTCGGTCTGCGCCCCTTCGATCGGCGTTGTGTGATTCGTGTCCAAGAGAATGAGCGACATGTAGTCGCCGAAGTCGAGCGACGCGTACCCGGAGTCGGTAAACAAACCGTCGAACACCGAGTAGAAGAACGGGGCATCGCTGCGGGGTTTGCCGTAGCCGCCATTGACTTCATGATTTCCGATGCAAGCCAGCATCGGGATCAACTGCTTGCCGTCGCGCAGGTCGCGCGAATAGTTTCGCAAAAACTCCAGGAAGACGTCGGGGTTCTTGCCGTTCTCGTAGGCCAGATCGCCGCCGATGACGACAAACTGCGGCTTTTGTGCCGCGGCCAGGCGGTTGGTTTGCACCGGATGCGAACCGATGCCCGCGTCTCCCCCCGACACGAAATGAATCGTGTTGGTCGCCTTGGCCGGCATGGTGCGAAACGACTGCTCGGCAGAATCGAGCCCGATGCGGAACGTATACTCGGTGTCGGGCGACAATCCCGTTAGTTCGGTGCGAATCACGGACCGTTCGGTCATGGGGTACGGTTTGACCTTGCCCGCCTGGCGGCGCCACTCGTTGCTGCCGGCTTTGGCAAACCACACCGGGCGGTCGGCCGCCTGTTGTTCGGTGCCCACCCACTGCACCGTCATCGTGGTCGTGGGATCCTGCTGCCAGGTGAGAAACAAGGCCGTCGGCTCGAAGCTGGGCGTCTCGGCAAATTTCGGCGGCGGCAATACTTCTTGCCCCCACAGAGAACGCGCATAACCACTGGCCAATAGCAACGAACCAGTCTGCAGAAATCGTCGTCGATCGAAAGACATGCTGGATAGACCCCTGAAGTCGCAAGGCGTGCTAAAAGCGGCAAGCCGGGCAGATGTTCCCACGACTATAAACGACCGAATGCCCCGGCGTCGAGCCAGGAACAGAATAGCTCCTCAGCCAGGTAGCTCGACATTGGCAGCGGCATCCGGCCCGAATGTGCGATCCGGCGCGCCGCCGCAGCCGACTGTCTTGCTCAGCTACGCATGGATTTGATGCGCCCGTACCACTTGCCAATCTACGTCGATGCCCAAGCCTGGCC
>CAMFLN010000663.1 GCA_945957305.1 uncultured Planctomycetaceae bacterium
GCCCCGGGGACAGCATCACGACGCTCTATCACGCGCTGGGAATCGATGCCAGCATGTTCATCTACGACTCGTTCCATCGCCCCCACCGGCTGGTTCCCAAAGGGGACCTTGTGCCGGAACTGCTGGCGTAGCCTCGCGGCGCCGCCCGTCGCTCAAATCAACTCCAACACGCGACAGCGTAGCAAACGCCGTGGTGTCCTCTTAACGCTTCAGCACGGGCACCCGGAGCCTGCCTAACTCGCGGGCGTGAGGCGTTGATTCCGCAAGCAAAGTACGCCCCGCGGCGATCACAGCAGGACTTCTGCTTCGCCCGAATAGTCAGCGTATTCTCCTGCTGCAGATCGACTTACGGCTGCGCCGTCTGAATTCTTGCGTGTCGGCAATGTATCGCGGCACCCCGATTGCATAGCCGCGGCCTGAGTCGCACTGCGCGCGAAACGCATCACCACGACGACTCCCTGCCGCTCAGCCGAGTTTTCAGCCAGGCGAGCAGAGAGATCAGGAAGATCAGCATGGGAGTCGCCGCAGGCGCGTCATTGGCGAACCACAGCCGCACACGATGAAAGATTCATCTCCGCGATCGCTTGAATCGACGCGGCCACCAATGTTCGCTCTGGCTTCCGCCTAGCCAGAAGAGCACCCCGTTCCCGGGCAAACAGCTTGCTGTCTGCCCGGGGCGGGTTTTTTTGTCGCGCGATATGGCCCTTCGTGACAGAGGGACAATGATCGCAGGCTCTTCGTGGCCCTTGCGATTCAGCGTCCCGACGGGGTAGCTTGGGGCGCTTAAACGTTCGATTCCCAGCGGCGAGCATCCATCGCTGATTCAATTCATCGCGCGGACAAACAAAGCGGCGCGAACTTGTCCCTGGAAACAACATGCGGGAAATCGGCAGCATTCCACCCGATCAAGACGGCAAGCGCCTGGCCGATTATCTGCTCACGCTCGGCATACGTACGCGTGTTGATGCCCAACCGGACGGCGGTAGCTCCCTTTGGGTTTATGAAGAAGACCAACGGGACGCCGCCCGCGAGGCGCTCGGACAATTTCTCCAAAATCCGCACGACCCGCGTTATGCCGAGGCGGCCAAACAAGCACGCCAGTTGGAGCGCGCGGCCGCTGAAAAAGAAAGACGCTACCGCAAGAATGTCGTCGAGGTGCGGTCGCGCTGGACTCCCGGGGCTCAACGGCGCCCGGTGACGGTCGCACTCGTGTCGATCAGTTGTGCCGTCGCCCTGCTGTGGGGCTTCGGCTCTCCGGCGTCCCATATCCCTAAGCTGGCCGAGTTGTGGATTACGCCCATTGAGCTGGTGGGTGATAACTCGATCCAATTTGTGAGCGAATTGTGGAAAGTCGTGCCGCGCGAACCGTGGCGGTTGGTCACGCCAATCTTCATCCACATGTTTCTTGCGCACCTGGTGTTCAACATGTTCGCCACGCTCGATTTGGGGTCGCAGATCGAGTTTCGGCTTGGATCCTGGCGGCTGGCCGGCATGGTCTTGTTGATGGCCGTGCTGTCGAACCTGGCGCAGTACTATCAAACTGGCCCATATTTCGGCGGGATGTCGGGGGTGGCCTACGGGTTCTTTGGTTACATCTGGATTCGCAGTTGGTTGGATCCCGCGTCTGGGTTTTCGATCAGTCAGTCGACGGTCGTAATCATGCTCGCCTGGTTCGTGGCCTGTTTTACCCCGCTCTTGGGCGACGTCGCCAATGCGGCTCATACAGTGGGTTTAGCGACCGGGGTATTTCTGGCATTTCTATCGATTTTTTTGCGGCGCGCGGCGTAACACTGTGCGCTCTGCAGCGGTTTTCGTATCGCGCGCCGCCGCGCCACGAAAAATAAACGCGCGTCGCGTGTGCGGCGGTACTTGTCAGCGGTCGCGCCAACGTCTTACAATGCGGCCACGCCGGGGGTTGGTCGCTTCGAAACCACTCGCGGCACGCCCAGCGAAAGTTCACGCGGTCTCCTGTTGAACAGTGGAACGCGATTGCTTGTGAATCTGGGGTGATACGATCGAGGTTCTGCAGTCCGGCCGGAAGCCGCAGCCAGGTCTCGATCGAGGTTACGTTTTATAAAAGGAGAAGATTCGATGAGTAAGTTGTTCGCGCTGGTAGCGATTGCGGGCTTGGGCGTTGCCATCATCGGTTGCGGCGAGCAGAAGAAGCCGGCCGCGGCTCCGGCTGCCCCTGCTGCCCCTCCGGCAGAAGCCCCCAAGTAGTCATCTTGACGCCAGAATTTGCTCAGAGGGAGGACGTCTACGGACGGCCTCCCTCTTTTTTTTGCCTGCCGCGAAACTGCAACCGACGCGCGTCGAATGCGGCCTGACGCCCCTAAGCAGTTTCTGGCTGCTGCAACCCCAGTTCGACAATCATCTCTTCGCGAATCTTGAACTTCTGGATCTTGCCGGTCACGGTTTGCGGAAAGGCCGAGACAAAGCGCACATAGCGCGGCACCTTGTAATGGGCGAGCTTCGCCCGGCAGAATTCACGCACTTCGGCTTCGCCCAGCTGCGCGCCTGGCATGAGCTTGATCCAAGCGCACAATTCCTCGACGTACTTGGGGTCCGGCACGCCCACGACTGACGCTTGTTCAATCGCCGGGTGTGTAAACAGGAACTCTTCGATTTCACGCGGATAAATGTTTTCGCCGCCGCGAATTACCATATCCTTGATGCGCCCGGTGATGCGGTAATAACCGTTGCTCTGGCGCTGGGCCAAGTCTCCGGTGTGCAGCCACCCTTCGCCATCGATCGCGCGCGTGGTGGCTTCCGGATTGTTGTAATAGCCCAACATCACGACGTGGCCTCGCGCGCACAGCTCGCCTTGCTGCCCATCAGGCAAGGTTCGTCCGTCCGCTGGATCGATCAGCTTGACTTCGACACCCGGCAGCGGCCGACCAACCGTTTCCACGCGCAATGCCAAGGGGTCGTCACAACGCGTCTGCGTGATGACGGGCGAAGCTTCGGTCTGGCCGTAGGCGATCGTGATCTCGCGCGCTGCCATCCGGTCAACCACTTGGCGCATGACTTCGATCGGACAAGGACTGCCCGACATGATGCCTGTCCGCAGACTCGTCAGGTCGCGCGACGCGAAGCTCTCGTGCTGTAGCTGCGCGATGAACATCGTGGGCACGCCATAGAGTACTGTCGCTCGCTCTTGTTCGATCGCTGCGAGCGTCGCGGCGGGATCAAACGACTCGGCCGGCACGATCATCGCGGCGCCGTAAACAATTGCGCACATGTTCGCCAACACGCAGCCAAAGCAGTGATAGAACGGCACCGGAATGCAGATGCGGTCCTGCTCGCTCATCCGCTGACAGGCGCCGACGTGGCCGGTCACCT
>CAMFLN010000664.1 GCA_945957305.1 uncultured Planctomycetaceae bacterium
CATCAATCCCCCCCGATTCGCAGTACATCCTCCCGCCGATCTCGCGTTGGAAGCACTCGGGCCTCACTTCTCCCACGGGCCCGAGTGTTTCTTTTTTTGCGCTCAAAACGCCTTCCCGCGCTGCAACTCGTTGCGAGCATGGGTGGCTCAGCGTAGATTGAGTCGTGGGGAATCAAGTTGCGCCGCGCAGGACGTCGCGCTCAGCAGAGAAGTGTGCCGTGCAGGCGGCAGCCGCGCGCGAGGCGGCGCCAGGGAACGAGGGAGCCGAGTGGGCCATGGCCGAACTGACCGCTGAATCGATCGCTCAGCGCGCGTTCGACCTGAACCTGTTGACTGACCGGCAGTTGCAGGAAATCTGGGGAGAATTCGGACGCCGTAATGTTACGGTCGACGAGTTCGTGCAACTGCTGTTGCGCCGCGAGCTGATGACCAATTTCCAGCTCGAACGCCTCCTCCGCGGCGAAAAGGGGGGGTACTTCTACGGCGATTACAAGGTGCTCTACCTGGTCGCCGGAGGAAGCTTCGCGCGGGTGTACCGCGCCGTGCATAAGGACTCGGGCAAAGTCGTCGCGCTCAAGGTACTGCGCCGGCGACATAGCCTCGACGCCGCGCAAACCGACCAGTTCTACCGCGAAGGGATGATGGGCGTTTCGCTGCGTCATCCTAATATCGTGCCGATCTTTGAAGCGGTGTCGAAGGGAAGCGTGCATTACCTCGTCATGGAGTTCGTCGAGGGCGGAAACCTGCGCGACTTCGTCAAGGTGCGAAAGAAATTTTCTCCGGTCGAAGCGACGAAGATTGCGATCGATATCGCGGCCGGACTCGAATATGCGTTTCAACGCGGCATCTCGCATCGCGACCTGAAGCTGACCAACATTCTGCTGTCGAGCCGTGGGCAAGCCAAGCTGGTGGACTTCGGCCTGGCCGGCGCTGACGAAAAGCTGGCCGATGAATCGCTCGGCGGCGAAGGAATCAACGCGCGCACGATCGATTACGCCGGCCTGGAACGCGCCACCGGCGTGCGCAAAGATGATGCGCGCAGCGATATCTACTTCATCGGCTGCATCTACTATCACATGCTTTCGGGCCAGGCGCCTTTGACCGAGACCCGCGATCGAATTCAGCGCCTGTCGAAATCGCGCTTCACCAGCGTCATACCGATTCATCAGGCCTGCCCGGGCATCCCGCGCGTCGTGGCCGGCGTCGTCAATAGGGCCATGAGCCTGGATGTCGAACGGCGCTATCAAACCCCTGGGCAAATGCACGCCGACTTGCGGCAGGCGGCCGACCGGCTCGCCGCGGGCGAGGTCGAGGCTTACACCGGACAGGAAGAGTCAGCGCCTGCCGAAACGGCGCAACTTTCTCCCGAGGAACAGTCACGGCGGCAACGCGAAGCGGCGCGCTACCTGCCCGACAGCCAGCGCCGCGCTTGGCTGGTGATCGAATCGAATTCGCAGCTGCAGGATCTGTTCCGCGACGCGCTCAAACGCTACGGCTATCGTGTCTTGGTCATCAGCGATCCGCAGCGGGCCCTGGCGCGCGTCGAAGATCCGAACAACACGATCGACGGCGTCGTGCTCAGCACGGGGCACCTGGGAGATACCGCGGTCGATGCGTTTATCGACCTGGCCAAGGGGGAACAGACCAGCAAGGTTCCGGTCGTGGTGCTGCTCGACGACAAACACGCCGTGTGGCGCGAGCGCATCAAGCCGCATCTGTGCGAGCAGCGCGTCATCGTGCCGCTGCCGATCAAGTTGCGCGAATTTCGCGATGTGCTGTTTCGCCTGGTCCCGCCGGTGGCCACGGCCGAGACCTGAGCGCTGCGGGACACAGGCTGTGTAGCCGACTGCCGCTTAGCAGTGCCGTCGCTTGGTCGTGAGCGCGTCCTGTTCACTCGGCGCGACCGGGCAGCTTGATTCCCATCGCGGTGAGCAGGATTTGCATATCCTGCCAGCAATCTTTCTTGGCCGGCGGATTGCGCAGCAGGTATGCCGGATGGTAGGTGCACAGCACGCGAAAGCCCTGGTAATCATGAAAACGCCCGCGCAGGCGCCCGATCGTCTCGGCGGTGCCCAGCAGGTTTTGCGCAGCGACCGCGCCCAGGCAGCAGATATATTCCGGCTGCAAAATGGCCAATTGCCGATCGAGAAAGCCGCGGCAATTCGCCGCCTCGTGCGGCAGCGGATTGCGATTGCCCGGCGGCCGGCATTTGAGCGTGTTCAAGATGTACACGTCTTCGCGCCGCATCGTGCAGGCTTCGATGATCTTGTTGAGTAGCTGACCGGCGCGCCCGACGAACGGCTCCCCCTGGCGATCTTCATCAGCGCCCGGCGCCTCGCCCATGAAGACCAGGCGTGGGCGAATATTGCCGACACCGAAGACGGTCTGCGTGCGCGTGTCGGCCAATTCCTGGCACAAGCGACAGGCCGCGACTTCCTCGCGAATGACGTTGAGCGCGGCTTGGCGATCGCCGACAGCGACCGCGGCGCGGGGCGCCGGCTGTGCCACCTTGGCGGCTGAGGGAACAGCAGGCGAGCGCGCAGGTTGCCGCGCCGGGGACTCCGGCGGCGTGGCTGGGGGCGTTGCCGCGCTCGCTGCGGCAGGGGCTCGCTTCCGCGATTTCGGCAAGTGGGTGACTCCTGCTTGCTGCAAGGATTCCAGGGCCTGGCAAACGACGGTGGCAGCGCCGCGGGCCGGGCGTGAGGGAACCTGCGCCATTCGTGCCTCCTGCAAATTACAAATCGGCGACGAAATCGCCGGAAAACCACGCGCGCCGAGTAAATATCCAGCAACTCAGCGAGTTTCGGCCATTCGATCCGGCGGCCATCACAGTTATGATAGAAGTTTTAAACGCCGCAGGCCAAGCGGGCCACCCCTCGGCGCGATTTCCGATTCAGCTTCTTTGTCCTACAGCGCCGTCATGGGAATTCCACAGGTAGTCATTGTCGGCCGGCCGAACGTCGGCAAGTCGAGCTTGTTCAATTGGCTCGTCGGCAAACGGTTGGCCATTGTCGACGGCACGGCCGGAGTGACACGCGATCGGCTCACGTATTTGATGTGCGTCGAGAATCGCTATTTCGAGCTGGTCGACACCGGCGGCATGGGAGTCGAGGACGAAGACAACCTGACGGAGCATATCGAGCAGCAGATTTCCACGGCCCTCGAATCGGCCAGCGTTGTGCTGTTTGTCGTCGACACGCGCTCGGGCGTGGTGCCGCTCGACCAGGAAGTCTCCAAGCGCTTGCGCTACGTCGACGTGCCGATCCTGTGCGTGGCCAACAAGACCGACGCCCCCCTGTCTCTTATACACATCTGACGCTGCCGACGATCGCAT
>CAMFLN010000665.1 GCA_945957305.1 uncultured Planctomycetaceae bacterium
GGTATTCCTTTGCTGAAACGCAATAGATTCTTTGACAATGGTTTCGCTGCTGGATACTCTGCCCCTGTAGTTGAACCGTCTGTTTCGAGCGACGCTAAACCAGAATACCCAAATCTGAGCCCGACCTTGCTGCTTGCATCGAGCAGAGAGGGACGGGCTTTTTTGTTTTATCAACTGACAGCCGGTTCCTGCACCAAAGAGCCGATAAATGAGTTGCTAGTCTTGTCAATTAAGAAATTACTCGCCGATTCCGAAGAGAGCACACCAGTGTATCGCAACTTGATTTTCACGCTGCTTGGGGCTTTGGCCCTGTGCGCGCCCGTGGGCGCCGCGCCGGTTACCTGGGGACCGGCGACCACGATCGCTGGCGCCAGCGACGTTTCGACTGCCGGCACCACGTACGCCGCTATCAACTTTGGCGACGTAGGCACCCCGGCTGTAACCGTCAACGGCGTCACTTTCCAGCCCCTGACCGTTTCGGGATTTAACACCGCCAGCATCACCAATGGTACGGTCACCCTGACTGAAACCCAGACCGTCATCCATGGCAACAACGGCTCCGGCGGATCCAACGCGGGCGCCTTCGCCGCGATCGCCGACGCCAATTACAAGACGCTGCTCTCCTCGGAGATCAATTCTGTGGCGATTTTCGACCTGCAACTGACGACATCCGGCCTAAGCGTCGGACAGACTTACCAGATCCAGATCTGGTGCAATTACAGCTCGACCAACAACACCAACAAGGTCGCGATCACCAGTGGCCCGATCCTCGACGACAACATCACCGACACCGTCGGCGGGCTCGGCCAATACGTCATCGGCACGTTCGTCGCCGACGGCCCTTCGCAAATGATCGAAATGAAAGGCGTCCCCGGCACCGACCTCATACAAAATCCTGATTTCAGTCCCGTCAGCCTCCCCCTCATCAACGCCTTCCGGATCGCCGCGGTGCCCGAGCCGGCAACTGCTGTGTTATCCTTGTTGGCTGCAGCAGGCGCAGCGGCAGGTTGCAACTTCAGGCGTGCCAAAACTCGATCTCGCGTGACACTGACTCACTAGCCACCCATTCTCAGGCTGCCGCCCGAGGCCGAAGCGGTATTAGCCGAATTGCCCGGCTGGCCGTTCCCAGAAACCCAAGGGATCTGGGAACCACGAAACCGTCTTGCGCGCGCCGCTTGTTTCTTGATAGAATCCACCGAGTAATATCAAGTTGCTCCCGGCCAGACGCAAAGGGATGACGACATGCCGCCTGACGCCACTTCGCGTCACAAGTGCGTTTCGCGCAGGACCGTGCTAGGCATCGGGTCGCTGGCGCTGGGCAGTCTCACCTTGGCTGACTGTTTGCGAGCTCGTGCCGCGGCCGCCCGGCCGGCTGATACGGCGGTGATCCATGTCTTTATGGGGGGCGGCCCGAGTCAGATCGATCTGTATGACCTCAAGCCGCATGCGCCGGCCGAAATTCGTGGAGAGTTTCGTCCTATCTCCACCGCTGTTCCTGGCGTACAGATTTGCGAGCACTTGCCCTGCTTGGCCGGCGCGTTGAAACACTTGACGATCGTCCGGTCGGTCAGCCACCAGGAGCCCGGCCACCTGCCGGCTTCGCATTGGATGATGACCGGTCATCGTCCTCCGCCTTCGACGACGAGGAATGTTAACCCCTCCTGCGGGTCCGTCGTGGCGCACGCCCGCGGAGCAAACGCCCCTGGGCTGCCGGCGTACGTCAGCATCCCGCGGCGACAGTTGCTGGGCGCCGCGGCATTTCTGGGATCGGCTTACAATCCATTTACGATCGAAAGCGATCCGAATTCGGAACAGTACAAGGTCCGCAATCTCGACTTTCCCAGCGAGATGACGGTCACTCGTCTCGAGGATCGGGCCAAGCTGCTGCACAAGCTCGATCGATTGCGGCGCGAAAGCGACCGGGCAGGCGAGTTTCTGGCGCTCGACAAGTTCTCGCGCGAGGCCATCGAGCTGGTCAGCGGTTCCCAGGCGCGCCAGGCCTTCGACTTGAGCCAGGAGCCGACGGCCACTCGCGAGTTCTACGGCCGCACGTCCGCCGGTCAGGGCTGCTTGCTGGCGCGACGTCTGGTCGAGGCAGGCGTGACTTTCGTCACCGTGCTTTCGGGCGGCGAGTGGGACACACACTCCGACAACTTTACGATGCTCAAAGACAGGTCGCTCCCGCTGGTGGATCGCGCGCTGGCGGCGCTGGTGACGGACTTGTACCAAAGAGGGCTTGACCGGCGTGTGCTGTTGCTGGTTTCTGGCGAATTCGGTCGCACGCCAAAGATTAATTCCCAAGCCGGTCGGGACCATTGGCCAGGTGCGTTTTCCGTGCTGTTTGCCGGTGGCGGTATGAATGTCGGACGCGTGATCGGCGCGACCGATAGCCAGGCCATGTATCCGGTGACGCATCCGTATTCACCGGGTGACGTCCTGGCAACCGTCTATGACTTCCTGGGGATTGATACGAAGCAAATCTTCCATGATCGCCTCGGACGCCCCGTGCCCATGCTACCCGAAGGACAGCGGATCGCCGAACTTTGGAGCTGAGTCTGCTTCAGCGCGCTCTCGCTGGCAGGGATTTCCAAAATCACATTGCGTCGGTGGCGGAACGAAAGAAGGGCTGACGACCGCCGCCACGGCGTGAATGCCACAAGTGCATCGCCGGCCGTGCCGGTTTTTAGCCGCCGGCAGCAGTTCAGCGCGAACTTTGTGCTGGCGTGGAGCGCTCGCGCGGGACCACTGGCAGCACGAGCGAACTCGGGCGAGCTGCATCCATGTACATCTTATTGTTCGCCGGCCGCACGCTGGCGGGATCGATCTGCCAAATACCTTCCTGGTTTTGTCCGGTATAGCGGGGCAAGTCGTCTCCGGTGTTGGGATTGACTTCGTAGCGCGGCCAATTGCTGCTGGAAATTTGCAATCCTATGCGGTGCCCCTTGTTGAAGACGATGCTGATCGACCAGCAGTCGAGCGTCAGCTCCCCCACGGCGCCGGGGGGCAATGGATCCGGCGCAGTAAAACCTTTGCGGTATTTGACTCGCTGAATTCCGTTCAAGATCGCGATCTCGCGACCATCCGGATATATGTCGATCAGCTTGGCCGTGAAGTCGGTGTCCGGGGCGTCGCTGGAAACAAATAGTTTCACGCGCACGGCGCCGGTTACTTCGAGCGGTTCCGCAAGCGGCCCAGTGGCAAACTTCAAAACATCCGGGCGCGCGCTGATCGGGCGCTGGTCGAGCGGCAACGGCTTGGTCGCATCCGCGCCCCCCAGCGATGGGCAGGGGTTGGTCGGATCGAAACGATAGCCCTGTTCGCCGGCCTGCAC
>CAMFLN010000666.1 GCA_945957305.1 uncultured Planctomycetaceae bacterium
GCCTGCACAATGATTCGCAGCCCCAGTCCGGTGAATTGATTCGTGATTTCGGCCTGGCCAAGGCGACAGCCTTGAACATGTCGAACATGATCGGCATCGGTCCGTTCATCACGATGAACCTGATTCTGGGGGCCATGGGGGGACCGCAGGCGATCCTGGGTTGGATCGTGGGCGTCGTGCTCGCGATTTGCGATGGCATGGTGTGGAGTGAACTCTCCGCGGCCATGCCCGGCTCAGGCGGCACTTACCTGTACTTGCGTGAATGCTTTGGACGTGAGCGGTGGGGGCGTTTCATGGCCTTCATGTTTATCTGGCAATTCATGCTCAGCGGACCTTTGGAGATCGCCAGCGGCGCCATCGGCCTCAGCAAATATGCCGCGTATCCGCTCGTGCACTACGGTTGGATCGACGGGCCGCCGAAAGAGACCAGTGCGGCGCACAAAGGGGATAATGGAGAGCATGGCGCGGCCGCGGCGCCGGCAGGAAACTGGTGGAGTCGCAAGGCGGTCGTCGAGCGCGCAATCGCGTTCGGCGTGTCCTTCTTGGCCGTGGTCTTGCTCTATCGACGTATCACGGCGATCGGCCGGCTGACACTGTTCCTATGGTTCGCCATGCTGGGAACCGTGCTGTTCATGATCGTCAGCGGATTGCTGCACTTCGATAGGAGCTTGATCTGGCCTTTTCCCGAAAATGCCTTTCATGTCGACGGCAAGTTCCTCTTCGGCCTCGGGACAGCCATGGGCATCGCCATGTACGACTACCTGGGTTACTACGACGTTTGCTACATCGGCGACGAAGTGCAGCACCCGGAAAAGAATATCCCGCGATCGATCATGATTTCGGTCGTGGCCGTGGCCGCGATTTACATGACGATGAACATCAGCTTCATTGGCGTGATTCCCTGGCAACAGGTCGGCGACACCGTGGCGACCACGTTTGTCGAAAAGCTCTACGGTCCGCAGGCCGCGTCATTGATCACCATATTCGTCGCGATCACGGCCTTCGCGTCGATCTTTGCGATGTTCCTCGGCTACAGCCGAATTCCCTATGCCGCGGCTCACGATGGAACGTTCTTTTCCTTCTTCAATCACTTGCATCCGATTCAAAAGTTTCCCGATCGGTCGCTGCTCGTCGTAGGGGCCGTGACCATGCTGGCCAGCCTGTGGACGCTCGAAGATGTGATCAATGCAATTTTGGCCTGCCGCATCCTGGTCCAATTCCTGGGCCAGAACGTCGGCCTGATGTACTACCGCCGCACCCATCCGAAGCAATCCATGCCCTTTCGCATGTGGCTTTATCCGTTGCCGTGCTGGATCGCCTTCCTGGGCTGGGCCTTTATTTTTGGCTCAAAGCTTTTCGGGCAGCTTAACCTTCCCTGGTATCGCCAGGAGTCAGTGCTCGGGGTGGTGGTCATGGCGCTGGGAGGGGTGATTTTTCTCGTCTGGAGCGCTCGGGCTCGACAGTGGCCCTTTCAATAGTGCCCTTTCAACAGAAGTAAGCCTCGGTCAGGCCCGGGGGCTAGAAAAGCCCCTTTATAGGCTGGACCGCTGAGGCTCCATTCCCGCAAACTCCGCAAATCGAGGGGGGTCAAAAGGGGGGGCCGGGCATGCTATACTATCAAAATGGTAGGGCTTGCGACGGAGCAGCAGAGCCGCCAAGCGGGGGGCGCAGCCACCCGGCGGTGGGTGAACCTTGCCCGGGTTCTGCTCGGCTGCCGCGTAGATTTCGCTTCCCCCGTCGGTTACATCGCCACCCTTTTGCAAGCAAGGTCATATGGCTATTCGACTGTTGATCGCCGACGATCACCTCGTCGTTCGAACCGGACTGAAAAGTCTGGTAGGCACCGCCGACATTGAAGTCGTCGGCGAAGCATCCACCGGCGTGGAGTGTATCCGGCTGGCCCAGGAGTTGAATCCTGACGTGGTGTTGCTCGACATTCGCATGCCGGACGGCGATGGTCTGAACGCTCTTAGCCGGTTGAAACTCGATAAGCCTCAGCTTCCGGTGCTCGTGTTTTCGACGTACGACAATCCCACGTATGTTGCTCGCGCCGTCGCTCTCGGCGCCAATGGGTATATCTCGAAGGGTGCCAGTCGCGAGGAACTCGTCACGGCGATTCAAACCGCAGCCAAGGGTGAGAACGCCTGGACGCGCGAAGAGCTGCGCCGCGTGACGGGCGCCTTGGCCACACCCCGCCTGGCCTCGGACATTGATGTACCGCTGACGCAACGAGAAAGCGAAGTGCTGCGTCAGTTGAGCTATGGGCTGACCAACAAAGAGATCGCCCAGTCGCTGCACATCAGTTATGAAACGGTGAAAGAGCACGTGCAGCACATCTTGCGCAAGCTGGGCGTTTCAGACCGCACCCAGGCCGCGGTGTGGGCCGTGCGCAAAGGTCTGGTATAGACCGCCTGCAGATAAATTGGGCAGCGCAGTTGGCGCGTCGAACACCCACGAAGAGCGCTCAAGCTCGCGCCGGCGCCACGGTCCCTGCGGCAGCGGTCTCATGCGGCCGAGCATCTTCCTCTGCCGAGGCTTCGCGCATCCAGGTTTGCAGCCGTTCAGCGTCGGCAGCCACAGTGCGAGCTCCGGCGAACAGCACGATCGCCAATCCCAGATTCACCAGCGGCAGCAGATACATGGCGCTGTGCGTCCCCACGGCTTTGAAGGGCTCTAACGCCTTTTGCCGTTCGATTCCCTGCAAGCCCTCCAGGCTGACTCCCTGCTGCACAGCAGCTTGAGCCGTGTAGTAATCGCTGACCGCTCCGAAGGCAGGTGGGCCGAACATGCCGCCGAAGGCATACATGGCGCAGAAATAGAGCGCCATCGCCGTGCCACGCAACGAGGGCTCGATCACGTCTTGTACTGTTGAATAGACGGTCGAGTAGTAGGTGTACATCATGCCGCAACCCGCAAAGAACAAAGCGCTGAATCCCAGCACATCCCCCGGGCCGCGTTGCAACGAAAAATAAAGCAGCGGCACCGAAATCGCCAAGGCGATGGCCGCCACCAGCAGGCGGCCGTTTTTGCGCGTATGAATCAGCCGGTCTCCCAGGAATCCCCCCAAGAACAAACCTGGCACGCCGGCCAGACCGTACACCAGCATGACGGTGTTTCCCGCCTGAGCCACGGTGCGGCCATGGTAGCGCATCATGAAGATCGTGAGAAAGCCGCCGATGATGTACATGTTGAAATTGTGCAAGGCGCCTGAGGCGATGATCCAGCGCATGGTAGGGGTCGCCAGGACCAGGCGATAGGGAGAACCCTCGCGTTTGCGGGTGCCGATATTGTGTTTTTCGGCGGCACCGCGGAGCGGCTCGCGAATGAAGA
>CAMFLN010000667.1 GCA_945957305.1 uncultured Planctomycetaceae bacterium
TTATGGAACCAGCCGGCGATGTGCTCGGCAAACGTATAACTCAGGCCGAAGAACGTGCAGATCACGAGTGCCGCGCAGAACAGGTCGACGAACAGAAACCGGCGGAAGGGCACACGCAGAATTCCGGCTGTGAGGTAGACCGGCGATCGCAGGCCGACCAGAAAGCGTGCCGCTAAAAAGACCTTCCAGCCGTGTTGACTGATCATGTCCTCGATATGGGCTTCCCGCTCTGGCTTGAGAAAACGCACAAACCAGGGATGGTCGCGCAAGACGTTATGGCCAAAGTGATAACCGATGGCGTACATCACGCAATCGCCCAGGAGCGCTCCCAGCAGGCAAGAGCCCAGCGCCAGCCAGACGTTCAATTGCCCGTAATAGGCCGCCACGCCCGCGGCGATGATGGGCACTTCCTCGGGCACGGGCAGGCCTGCCCCGGTAAGGATCAGTACCGCAATAATGCCCAGGTAAGAGGCATGTTCGAGTTGCAGGAATTCCAACATGAAAACAAAGGCCCCGGCTGCGTGCGTGGCCGCCTGGTACGCGTCCGGCCTTGTGAATTGTAGCCGGTGGGCTTGGCCCCAGTATATGCAAACTGTTCAAACTACAAAGGGTGGGGGCCGCCCGGGCCGCGTAAATTGAGGGCGGAGCTACGAAAGTCGCCGCACGTCACGCTCGTCCAGCCCTTGTGAGGTCATCTCAACCGAACTGGCACCCTTGCCAGGATGAAGCAAAACCATGCCGATTTCCGGATGCTCTCGGCAATAGGCGGCCGCGCCGTCCACTCCCAAAATATAGAACGCGGTCGAAAGAGCATCCGCTTCGGCGGCCGTGGGGGCGATCACGGTCGAGGAGAATACCCCCTCTGCAGGCCAGCCCGTGCGCGGGTCGAGGATGTGCCCATAGCGCTTTCCCTGGCTGCGAAAGAACTGGTGGCTGGCCCCCGAGGTGGCGAGCGCACGATCGCGCAGCACGACTTCCGCAAGCCGCTGCTCGGGGCGCAACGGGTTGGCGATCCCCACGAGCCAACCCCCTGCGTCGAGGCCGGCGTGTGACCCGCTTGCCAGCACGCTGCTTTGGCCCCCATGTAGCAGAACATCATGAACTCCGGCGGAAGCCAACAGCGCGCCCGCTCGATCGAGGGCGTATCCTTTGCCGATCGCTCCCAAATTAACTTCCACATCCGGGCGAGCAAACCGGACGCTGCAGGTCCGATCGTCGAAGACCAGGTGCCGGCTGCCGGTCGCCGCCAGCGCCTGCTGCAACTCCTCAGGGGGCGGAATCGTGCCCGCGCGCTTGTAGAATCCCCAGGCTTTGACCAGCGGGCCCGCTGTGATGTCAAAGGCGCCCCCGGTCGCCAGCGAGACGTCTGCCGCCAGCGATAGTAGCGCGTACAACCCTGATTCAACCACGACGGCCTCCTGGGCCGCACGGCGGTTAATCGCCATCACCTCGCTGGTGTCTCGGTAGACGGTCAACTGAGCTTCCAGCTGCTCGACCAGGTCGAGTGCCGCCAGGGCCGCTTCGGTTCCGCCGTCATATTGCCCCGCATTCAGGAAGATCGCGAACTGACAGGCCATCGCCGCGCGCGACAATTGAACGAGGTAACGCTCAGTTTCGGCCGCTGCCTTAGAAGGTTGCGTCTTTCCCTCGTCAGGGTCGAGCACGCCCCCCAGGCGATCGATGGCGGCGCCGAGCGCATTGGCCGCGGCTCGGCCTTGCAGAAATTCGCGGCGACTGGTGGGATCTTCGGCTGACATTCTTTGCTTAAAATGGCCGCATAAAGCCAAACTGTCGTTGAACCAGACGCTCTATACTTACTATAGCGTCGTGCCTCCCCCGGGACCGAATCGGCAATCATGACCAGACGAAACGCACTTATCCTGTCTGTGGCGATCCTCTGCAGTTCGGGCGGAGACGATGGCTGGGCGCAGGCCCCAAGTCGTGCCAAGCCGCGACGGACGACCAAGCTGGCCGACCCGCCGAAGTGGGATCGTGCTGTTCTGGAGACTTTCTTTCCTGACGCCCGGGCGAAATTGGGGCCGGGTCCTGCTCCCGGCGCGGTAGCCGAGCAAAGCGAAGGCGGAGCCGCTGCTCCTGTCGCAGAAACTCGCGCCGCGGCGGCTCCGACCGGTGCTGCTGGCTGGGCGACCGTGATTGCCGCCACGACGCTCGAAGACGAGATCAAAGCACAAGCCCAGCCCCTAGCCGCTGCGGTGCAGACTCCGACCGGATTCAAAGGAGGCGGCTACAAGGTCGCCCGCGAAGATCTCACGCTGCTGGCGGTGTTGTTCGGAGTTATTGCCGAATACGACGGGACCGTGCGGTGGCAAAAGGAAGCGGCCAGCTTGCGCGATCTGTTCGGCCGCGCCGGCTTCAATTGCAAGGTCGGGACCGACGCCTCGTTCAACGAAGCCAAAGTGCGCAGTCAGGATCTGACCGACTTGATTCGTGGCGGAACGGTCGAGACACGCCCGGCCGAAAGCGGCGCTACATGGCCGGAAGTCGCCAATCGACCGCCGCTGATGAAGCGGATGGAAGTGTCATTGCGCGACCGCATCGGACCCTGGACCGCGGCCCAAGCAGACTTCAAGAAGAATCAAAACGCCCTGATCCATGAAGCGGAATTACTCCTCGCGTTGTGCCGGGTTATCAAGTCCGACGGCTATGAATACGCCGACGACACCTCTTACCGCGAGTATGTCGACGCCTTGGAACGGCAGTGTGGCGAGATCATTACTGCGGCGAAAAACGGCGAGCTGCAACAAGCACAAAGCGCCGCCAGTCAGATGAACAAGACCTGCGACGCCTGCCACGGCGATTTCCGCAGCTAGCCGCTTTCGCGCCTGGCGAGGTTGAAAATACCACGAGGACCTTTGTTCCGCAGGTGGCTAGTGCCGTCCGGCTTACTTCGGCGTCGCGGCGAGCGTTTCGCTGAGAAGTTGGACTTCCTCCTGGCCTCCGACCACCAGCGTCGTCCGTTGATGCAGGCTGGTCGGTTGAATCGACAAAATTCTGCGCTCGCCGTCGGTGGCAACTCCCCCCGCCTGTTCGGCGAGGAAGGCCATGGGGTTTGCTTCGTACATCAACCTGAGCTTGCCCGTTGGGTGACGTTTCGTCGGTGGGTAGAGAAAAATACCCCCTTTGAGCAGTGTCCGATGAAAATCCGCAACCAGCGAGCCTACGTAACGTGAGGAATAGGTGCGCCCCGCGACACCTTCGCGCAGTCGCGCCAGATAACGCTTGTAGCCCTCGGGAAAGCTAGCCACATTCGCTTCGTTCACCGAGTAATACGGACCACTCTTGGGCATGGTCATGTTACTGTGCGTCAG
>CAMFLN010000668.1 GCA_945957305.1 uncultured Planctomycetaceae bacterium
CGGCAGGTTCTCACGCGGTGGCAGCTCGGTCGCCGTCTGGTTGCCTGGCGAGCCCGGCGCGTGTTCCGTGGAACTGAGCGCCACGTCGAACGTGTCGAGCAGTTCGCCGTCCAGGTCCAGGATGCGGACGCCAAGATGGTCGGCGTAGACGTCGACCAGTCCGTAGTGATTGTGTCCGGCCTTGAAAGCGGCGGTTTGATTTCCAGGCGTTTCCGCGGGATAGAGGTTCGGAGCGCCGCCACCGCTGACCACGTAGGTAATCCCGTCGAGCGGCTTGCTGCGCTCGTAATAGTGATTGTGCCCGGCGAGCACGAGAGTTGCGTCCGAGTTCTTGATCGCCCCGTGCGTCCACAGGCGAAACAGATACATGTTCGCCCAATCGCGCCGGCTGCAGGTGAAGATTGGTCGATGCTGACAGACAACTGTCGGCCCGGGATGCCGCGCCAGCTGCCATTGCAAAAACTTCGCTTGCTCGGTGCCGGGCAGTGGGAACCGCTCGGAGTTGAGCATGACGAAGTTCACACCCCGATGCTGGAAGTGATAGAACGTGCGCGGCAAATGCGGAAAATACTGGCGGAAACGAATCTCGCCCGCGTCGTTGTAGCATTTCTCCTTGTCATGGTTGCCCACAACCGGCATGAGCCGTAACTGGTTCTTGGCCGCCTCGGAAAGGACATACTCCCATTGCTCGTCGCTGTCGCCGCGATCGACAATGTCGCCCAGGTGCAGGACAAACTCCAGATTCGCTTCACCGAGTTTGGCGAAGATGCGATCCGTGATCCCGCGTCCTTCGTGTGTGTCGCCAACAAAACCAAAGCTCCACAGTTTCTGTTGCGAGTCCGAAGAGAAGCGCGGCTCTTCGCCGATGCGCGGCGTAATGGCCGCGCCGCACCATAGAATTAGCGCGCTGCAGAGCGCGAACAAGAAAACGATCGCCGCGTGTCGCCGAGATATCTTCATCGCTAAAGCTGACGATACAGGCGCGGGAGCGAGCAATGATTGCCCCGCGCAATGTCGTCAGGCCCTCCTGGCCTAGAGCATCGCACGCCGTCGACCAGACGACGCAAACGCCCGGCTTTTACCAGCTTTGCAGAATTCGCTCAAGGCACATTTGGCGAAGCATCCGGGTCCGGGAATGCGAACAGCGAGTCTAACCAGAAGCCGCGATGACGCGTGTCATTCCGACCCGGCTTCGCTGCGGGGACTGACGCGGTAGCCCAGCAATTCCGGGCCGGCCAGGCGTGCTTGCAGGTCGGTGACCTGGGCAATGAGCCGCGCGAGTTCATCGTGCCAGGCGTGAATTTCACGACACTGTCGCGACGCCTCGGCAAAAAATCCGGCGGTGAATTTGGGGCTGCTCCAGGCCTGGGCCACTTCATTGATTTCGGCCGTCAGTCCGCGCCGCAAGCGGGATGTGAAGAACCACAACAAGAGCCCGCTCCACACCGCTAGCACGAGCCCCGCCCCGAGAAAGAAATCGGTTCCGAGCACTGGTTGCGCCGTGCTGGTCAAACCCAGCTCGGGTCCCAGCCATGAATCGAAAAAGAAATTTCGCGCAAAGCGATAGAGCAGTGCAACCAGGACGATCGTGAAGAGAAACTCGTACCGCAGCCGCGTGAACCAGCCCGAGTGACGCGCGGCTTGCCGCTGGACGACGGTGCGCAATTGTGCCGAGGCGTCGCCGATAAAGCTGGCGGCCACGCTGCCGGCCTCGCGCTGGACCACGGCAGGATTCCCCTCATGGCATTCAATGCCCGCCTCGGCAGCGTAGCCGTCGATGATGATGGCGGACGTGCGCAGGTCGGCTTCCTCCCAGCCCCAGGCGGCCCGCACCGACGCTTCCGAGGCGCGACGATCGTGGCGTCGCGCGCGCAGCCGTCGTCCCCCTTCGAGCGCCCCCCACAAGGCCAACTGCGCCGCGCTCCGCACGCGCAGCAATGCCGCGCCGGCGACCAATCCGCCGAGTCCCTGGTAAACGCGCAGCACGCAGGCGAAGGGACTGAACCCCCAGTGGGCCGTGACTTCGCTGACCAGCCGGCTTTCCCAGCTGCGGCGACTGTCTAAAAGCTCCAGGCGCAAACGCTCGGTCAAGCGTGCCGCCAAGCGCGTGCGTTGTTCCTGGATCGCGGCCTCGAGCTGTTCGACTTGTGTCATTCCTTGCGCCACGCGCTGGCGACAGATAGCCAGCGACTCGCTGACTAGATCCAGGAAATTCGCGCGGCGAATACGATGCGTGGCGGCGACTGTTAGTTCCCGCGTCAACAGGTCGACCAGCCGGCCGAACTCGCCGCGCGGTTGCAGTCCTTGGCGCGACTCGGCGATCGCGGCCAGTGAATCGACGTAAAACATTTCGCCCGTCGAATACTCGCCGGATAGCGTTCGCTGCCAATCTTCGCGAATGTCAGCCTCGACGTCGGCGTGTGTCTGCACAAAGACCAGACGCGCGCCGGCCGCGGCCGAGGCCAACTCTTCGGCCACTCGCGCACTGCGATACTTCTGTTGGGTCGCGGTGACCAGCAGTACATCGCAATGCGGCAACAGCTCGCGCAGCTTCGCCAGGTTCGAACCCCGTTCAGCCTCGTTCTCGGTGGTATCGGGGTCGGGGCAATCCAAGAGCACCAGATCGCGCAGCAGCGGCACATCACGCTCGATCACCACGACCGCATCGGGATCGATTCCCAACATCGACAGCCGTAGCCCAGGGCGGCAGACAAGCGTCGGTTGCCGCGTGGTGGGTCGCTGCCGCCCGGCCTGGCTGACCTCGGCCCCCAACAGGGCGTTGACCAGCGTGCTCTTCCCGGTTCCTGTGCCGCCCAACGTCGCCACGACCAGCGGCGCATCCAGCCTGACCCGCAACGTGTCGACGCGGGCGAGCAAGCGCCGCACCAGCGCCTGGCAGTGCCTCGCCGGGGGCCATTTCGAGGACCTGTCCGCCCACTGGGTCAGCTCAGTCGACAGCGAGTCGACCTCGGCCAATAACCCCAAGTGTGTCAACATTTCATGCGACATGGGCAGATCCGCGGCTTCCGGTTCGGCACACGATCCTCGATCTCAGTATAGCCGAACGAGACGATTGCCGGCGGCCATCAGGCTGGCAAAACGAGCCACGAATGAACGCCAGAGCGACTTCGTCAGCAACCGATTGAATCACGAAGAAACCGGCGATGCGACCTCGACCGCCGCATGCGCGACGCCGCTGGCTGCCCGCACCGTGTCGCACAATCCTTGCACGTCGCTCAGCACCAATGTCTCTTCGACGGCACGCGTCGCCCGCACCGGAGCCAGGGAGCTTTGCAACACGCATTCGAGCGCCAGGGTGACAT
>CAMFLN010000669.1 GCA_945957305.1 uncultured Planctomycetaceae bacterium
CGAGATTCCTCTACGTCTCGTGGGCTCGGAGATGTGTATAAGAGACAGGTTCTTTACAGTTTCTCCGTATCGTCGTCGACAAGTTTCTTTTTTTCTCGTGCGCTTTCCTTTGCCAGGGACAACTGCCGCCCCGCGCGCTAGTTCAGCCTGGCTCAGTTGCCCGTCGTGCTTGTTGGGTCGTCGTGGTTGATTAAGTCCCCCATCAAACTCGTGCGCAATAAAAAAGACCACTGCCCGATCGAAATCAGGCAGCGGTCTTGCGAGATTCTTTCACCTTCGCAAAGCCAGGCTGTTGCGAAAGTGACGGAAGTTTTGCTGGTGAGTTACTGCACCAGGCCTTCGGCGTCCTTGAGCACGGCGGCAATGCCGGCATCATTCAGCGCGCCCTTGGCGAACGCGTGATTGGCCATGACCTTGCCCCCCTTGGCGACGATGACCGTCACTTCGGCGCCGGGATTGATGCCGTAATCGGCAGGACCGTTTTCGAATTCGACCGGCACGACAAGCGGGACATTTCCAGCCTTGGTCGCGCTGCTGAATTCCTTGGCCTTCGATTCCAAAGCTTCGCGATCGGAACCGAGCAGGTTCACGAAGGCGGACAACTGCTTGCTGGAATTGGCGGCTACGGCGCCGTCGAGCTTCTTCACCAGCGTGGCGACCTTGTCGTCGGTCGAGCGCGAGAAGACCATCACCATCGGGCGAGAGCCGTACTTGCAACGGTAGCAAAGTTCCGTGCCGACTTTGACGTTGTCATCGGGACCAGCGCACTTCACGACGTCGAACGGTCCGATCAATTTCCCCGGTTCCAGACCACTCTTCAAGTCAGCGGCCACGGCCACGCTCGCGAGCACGGCCAAAGAGAAGCAGACAGCGAATGCCTTTTTCATGACGAGTTACACTCCACTAGAGGTTAGGAAAGTAACGCACGCAGTAAACGCACAAGACTCCATTCATGCCCAAAGGCTCTGCGGGATCCATCGCAGAGCAAGGCGTCAGGCAGGCTCGGCAGGCGGGCGTCGCGGAAACCGTTGTTCCGATGCAAGTACGCACGCCGCGGCGAACAGTTCACCAAAATTGTCGCAGGGCAAAATTCTTACGTGCGACTCGTGCGGTCGTATCGCCCGTGACAATAGCGTACTGATTGACGTCTCGCCGGGCAACCATTTGTGCAGGGGGGACGGGTGTCATCGTGCCCCGCGCCTCGGAGCGAGATCAGCCCGAGTTCGGTTGACCCCTTTGATGAGCATTTTGGAGGAAATGGCAGAGTTGCCTCGTGTGAGTAGTCTTTTTGATGAGGAGGCCGATCTGGGATCAATCTGGCTAAGATTTGTTCAAACGGTGTTAAATCCATCTGCAATTAGCCACTCCTGCCGGGTGAGCCCGACGAATTTGGGGTGATTCTGCACGCCGCGGAGAAGTTGGTGAGACCCTTGCCGAGACAGGACTTCCAGCGTTGCCTTCCCTTGACCCGATGCGACACCGCTCCTTAGCATCAGTGAGCCCGCATTCAACTTCGGCCCGGTGCCACGGACGACACACGAAATTGCTGATTCAGACGATGCTGCGAATGCAACGATCTTCGGGAAACACACGGCTCGTGCTCGCTATCGGGTGCGTGGCAGCACTGATTCTGTTCTCTCATCGGCCGAGCACGCTTGCCGATGAGGCGACGCAAGCGGTCGCCGGTGCGACTGATCGTTCGCCGGTCGATGTAGTCCTCTCGTCGGACGAGAAATGGGCCGTTACGGCAAACCAGACGTCCGCCTCGATTTCGCTTGTCGATCTGGCCGCCCGCCGCGTGACGCGAGAGATTGTATGTGGTGCATTTCCCTCGGCCTTGGCCGCGCATGGCGAGACACTGCTCGTTAGTTGCAGCCATGCGGGCACGATCGAACGCTTTCGTTGGTCGGGTAACGCGCTCGAGCCCGTGGCCAAGATCTTCGTGGGCTTCGAGCCGATTGGTGTGACGATCGCTCCGGACGGCGCCACGGCCTATGTCGCACTCTGCGCATCGGCTGAAGTCGCGGTGATCGATTTAATGAAGAATGAGGTGGCGGCGCGGATTTCTGTCGGGCGCTGGCCGCGTTATCTCGCCTTGTCCCCCGATGGCAAACGCCTGGCGGTGAACTGCAACGGTGACCGCGCGATCGCGATTGTCGATGCCCAAACGCGGCAGATGTTGTTTCTGAATGAACATGGCGGCATCAACGCCGGCCATATGCAAGTGTCGGCCGATGGTCAGTGGGTCCATTTTCCGTGGATGATTTATCGCCACAACCCGATCGACGATCGCAACGTGCAGCGCGGCTGGGTCTTGGGGACACGCATCGCGCGGGTGCGGATGGACGCCAACGAACTGCGCGAAGCCATCACGCTCGATCCGCCAGGAAAGGCGGTCAGCGATCCGCATGGGCTGGCGATTTCAACCGATGGGGAGTGGATGATCGCCACGGGCTCAGGGACGCATGAGCTCTTGGCCTATCGACTCCCCGGTTTGCCGTTTCAATCGACCGGCGGCCCCGGAGATCACATCGATCGTGCGCTGGCGGCTGATCGGCAGCGATTTTTTCGTGTGCCCCTGGGAGGCCGGCCCATGGGAGTGCGGTTGAGCGAGGACGGTCGGCGCGCTTTCGTCGCCAATTACTTGTCGAACGATCTGCAGATTGTGGATCTCGCCAAGCGTACGCTCGACCATGCGATTCCACTGGGCGGGCCCGCTGAACCGTCACTCGCCAGGCGCGGAGCGGCCATTTTCTACGACGCGGGCCGAAGCCTGGATCAGTGGTACGCCTGTCACAGTTGCCATTACGAAGGTGGCCCGAATGCCGTGACCATGGATACGATGAACGACGGCAGCTTTGGCACGTTCAAGACTGTGCCCGGATTGTACAACGTCGCCCGCACGGCGCCGTGGACCTGGCACGGATGGCAAACCGATTTAGGCGCCGCGGTTCGCAAATCGATCACCGAAACTATGCTCGGCCCTGAGCCGACGGCGGAGGACATCAAAGCCGTCATCGCGTATTTGGAGGAAATGCCGACACCGCCGAATCCGTTTCGTCAAAGCGATGGAGCCCTTTCGCCGGCTGCGGAGCGCGGCAAAAGTGTCTTCAACGGTGCCAAAGCCGGTTGCAGTAGCTGTCATCGTGGAGAAGAGCTTACCGACGGAGAGGTTCACGACGTAGGACTGGGATCGCCCAAGGACGTTTATCAGGGCTTCAACACTCCGTCGCTACGAGGTGTTTATCGGAAGGCGAAATTGCTGCACCACGGGCGCGCGGCAAGTATCGCCGAGGCCCTGCAGGCTCTGCATGCCCCCCAG
>CAMFLN010000670.1 GCA_945957305.1 uncultured Planctomycetaceae bacterium
TTATAGCCTGGTGCGCTTCGCGGCGGCGTACAAGAAGTCAAAGGACTTGCAGTACCTGCAATACCCGGTGGACAAGATCATCCGTCAATGTCGCACCATTCAATCGTCCGGGTTGCTGCGCGGGTTCGATACGATCGAAGGGATCCTCACCCCCGGCTTCTTGCGCGATAGTTTGCTGTTATTAGGCACTTTGGCCGACGCCGGCTTTCCGAAAATCGGCTGGCCGGGCAACATGCCCTTCTTTGCCTCGCGTCCCATCGCGGCGGCTCCCTGGGCTTCGCAACTGACGCTGTGGGTACAAAAGAAGACCGGCGCCGGCAGCACGGTCAGGCTGATCTTCAAAGACGCAAACCTGACACCGCTCGAATCGCCGGGACGGATACAAGCCGTCATCCTTGATCCCGCGGGGAAGACGAATGTCCTATTACTGAGCAAAGAGACGAGCTATCCGGTCAACCTTGCGAAGGGACAATTGACGCTGGCGGCGAATGCCACTCTTAGCTCGGGTCAGGCGGTGCGCTTTCGTACGAAAGGCAAGCTCCCTGCGCCGCTGGTGACGGACACGACTTACTACGTACATGTGGCCGGGACGAGTCCGAAAACCACGCTGACCATCCACAACAGTCATGACGAGGCCCTCGCCGGCGTTAATCCGCTAACGCCCTCAGGCGGATCCGGGGACCTGGTGCTGCTGGCTCACGGAACGGTCAACGAAGCGACGTTTTCGTTGCCGGCCGCCAGCCCCGCAGGCGCGTATCGCATTCACGTGCAAAGTGAGAGTCCCTTGTTTCGCGTCTTTCCGGCCAGTGATGCGGCGGGCTTTGTCGTCGAGTTGCCGGGGCTGAGCGATTTGTCGCTAGATGGGACGTTGGGGCCGGCCGAATATCATTTTCGCCTGCGCGCCGGGCATTCGACCGTGCGACTGAGCACGACACGGCAGAAGTGCCATCTCGTGCAGCCGCTGGTCGTGATGGACCTGGCGCGAAATCGGTTGGGAGCGTTTGAATATGATCTCGGCAAAACATTGGCCAGCGACATCGCCATTACCACGGAGCAAGCGCAGCAGGTACTGAAGCTCGCTAAGGGATATGAAGAATATTCGCCGCCGAACGTTGATGCCTTGCCTACGGTGCGCCTGGGGGGCGCCGAACGCTATGTTGCGGTCGAACCGTCACAATGGTTCAACCCGTTGACGTCCTTTAATGACGTAGTCGTCGGTTTCTGGTCGATGGAGGAGCCGTCGGGCGTACGGCATGATGCCACCGGCCAGGGACGTAACTTGCACGAACTCCACGGATCGGTCGAGCACGATCCTGACAGCCGACACGGCATGGCCGCGATGTTCAGCGCCACGAGCAACGCTTACCTGGCTGTGAGCGATCCCATCTTCGTGGCGCCGCAGGGGTTCACCGTGTGGGGTTGGGTGCGGCTCGACCAGTTTGCCGACGCGCGGTACCTGTTCGTCAAAGGGGGCGACGTTCATGGCAATCCGACGTCTTGTGAATGGGCCATATACGCGCTCCCCACGCCAAGCGGACGTCTATTCTTTCAGGCGCGCGTGGGAAAACGTTTCGCTTTTACGCCGGGCATCCCCTGGCAGGCAGACGGCAAGACGCACTTCGTGATCGCCTGGTACGATGCCGCCGCGCAGAAGATTTTCTTGCAAGTCGACGACGGCCCCGTTGTGTCGCAGGCTTTGGGGGGTGCGATTAACGCCGGGCAGGAGCCCTTTTGCGTGGGGGGAAGTGCCGCCAATCAGCGCGGCTGGGCAGGGACGATTTCCGCCGTCGGATTCGCTCGCGTTCCGCTCACCAGCACGCAGCGCAACTTGCTGTATAACGGGGGGGCGGGGCTGCAATACCCGTTCTAACGTCACGACCGGAATCACGATCGCGCGGTCGCGTGCCAGGACGTGCAACCCCGTAAACTTCGATTATCATGGTCTACGGTGAACACGTTTCTGTTCATGTCCGTGGGGCAAATTGCTTATAGGTTGCGATATTTAACCAGCGACGCAGGCAATGCTCCCCTTGGCCGGTCTTACTCCAAAACTGACACCGGCGCGCCGGCGACGTTCGATCGCTGGCCGCTGTGTGTGGCGGAACTTTCATGCGGATTTTCATTACCGGTATCTGCGGATTCGTAGGCAGCTCGCTCGCGCTCGCGCTGCGCGAACGATTGACCGACGCCACGATTTCGGGGCTCGACAACTTCATCCGCCCCGGCAGTGAAACCAATATCGCACGCTTGCGCGCCGCGGGCATACGCATCGAACACCGCGACATCCGCTGCGATAGCGACTTCGAGACGCTTCCTCCGTGCGACTGGATCGTCGATGCGGCGGCCAATCCCACGGTGCTGGCCGGTGTCGACGGACGGACGAGCGGCCGGCAGCTGGTCGAGCACAATCTGCAAGGCACCGTCAACGTGCTGGAATACGCCCGACGCTCCGGGGCAGGCCTGGTGCTGCTGTCGACCAGCCGGGTCTACAGCATTCCGGCGCTCGTGAACGTGCCGCTGGGCGTGCGCGACGACGCGTTTGTTTTCGACGATCGCGCCGCGGCACCTGTGGGTTGTTCGGCGGCTGGCATTGCCGAAGATTTTTCGACCGCCGCCCCCATCTCGCTTTACGGAGCCACAAAGCTTGCCTCCGAGGCCTTGGCCCTAGAGTACGGTCACACCTACAAGTTACCGGTGGTCGTCAATCGCTGCGGCGTGCTGGCCGGCGAAGGACAGTTCGGAGTCGCAGAGCAGGGAATCTTTTCCTTTTGGATTCGCGCGTACGCCTTGCGCCGGCCTTTGCGGTACATCGGCTTCGAGGGGACCGGCCATCAGGTGCGCGACGCGCTGCATCCCGACGATTTAACCGAACTCGTGATTCGCCAAATGCAGCAGCCGGATCGCAGTGGCGGGGGAATCTGGAACGTCGGCGGCGGCGCCGCAAACTCGATGTCCCTCGCGCAGTTGAGCCGTTGGTGCGCCGATGAGTTCGGTCCACACCACATCGAGCCCGCACGCGAACCGCGACCTTTCGACGTACCGTGGGTCGTGATGGACAGTCGGCGCGTGGAAGCCGCATTTCAGTGGCGTCCACACGTTGATTTGCGCACGATCTTGGCGCAGATCGCAGAACATCATCGGCAACATCCCGAGTGGTTCCTCCTGGCACAGCCCCGATGAGCCGCTTTCCGCCTCCCAATCCCCACGCGCCGCAACTGACGCTGCTGTCGGTGGTCATCCCCGCGCGCGATGAGGAAGGGGCGATCGCTTCGACTGTGGAACATCTGCACGTCGAGTTACGTCTGCAACACATTCCCCATG
>CAMFLN010000671.1 GCA_945957305.1 uncultured Planctomycetaceae bacterium
TTGTGCGGCTGCGCGCAGAATTCCGTGGCCCTGCAAGGGCAAGTGCAATCTCTGCAGCAGCAACAGGTCGCGCTGGCACAGCGCAGCACCGAATTGCAGACGCGCGCCGCGGCGCTCGACAAGGACAACCAGGAACTGCAAACGATGCTGGGGCAATCGCAGCAGCAGTCCCGTTTGCTCGAAGATCAACTCGTGGCCCTGCGAGATCAACTGAGCAGCGCCACGGCGCAGCTGGCCAAGGTCAAACAGCAGACGCCGCCGGACGGTAAACGCCCCGAGGCGTGGATGGCCTCGGCCAAACCTCAGGCAGGCGCCCAGATTACGGCCAACAGCAGTATGAAAAGTCAGCTGCCGGCCTTCGAGATCCCAGGCATCGAATCGCGCGTCGATGGCGACGTGATTCGCGTCGAGCTGCCCAGCACGCGACTGTTCTCACCGGGCACGGCCCGCCTGCTGCCTGAAGCAAGCGCCATGCTCGACACCGTGGCAGCCGACGTCGTGCGGCTGTACCCCGATCAGCTCATTGGTATCGAAGGGCACACCGACAATGATCCGGCCAGCGCCGGGCGTTGGAACAACAATCATCAATTGTCGGTCGGCGAGGCCCTGGCCGTGTACGACTACTTGGCGATTCGGTCCAAACTTCGGCCGAACCAGATGTTCGTCGTGGGGCATGGGCCGAATCACCCCTTGGTGTCCAACGGCACCCCGGCTGGCAAAGAGCGGAACCGGCGCGTCGAATTGGTTATCTATCCCGAACGAGCCGTGGCTCCCTAAAACGCCCCGGCCGGCGAACCGCGCCCCGGGGGTCGCTGTCCCATCTGCCGGGCTCTCGTTAGACTTGGCGATGCCGGTTTGGACATTGTTCCCCAAGTCGTTTGCTTCCCTCGATTTTCTGTCAGAGTTCCGCGAGCATGATCGCTATCGTCGACTACGGTATGGGTAATTTGCGCAGCGTGCAGAAAGGCATGGAAAAGGTCGGGCACGCGGCCGTTATTACCAGTGACCCGGCCGAGATTCTCACGGCCGAGCGGGTGATCTTGCCCGGGGTGGGCGCCTTTGAAGATGCGATGCACGAGCTGCGCGAGCGGCGGCTGGTGGACGTGGTGCGCGAGGTGGCGAACTCCGGTCGACCTTTTCTGGGAATCTGCCTCGGACTGCAACTCTTATTCGACGTGAGCTTCGAAGGAGGGGAACATGCCGGGCTCGGCATCCTGCCGGGGCAGGTCGTGCGCTTTCCGCCGCGCGAGGGGATCAAGGTCCCGCACATGGGCTGGAATCAGCTCTCGATCCGCCGTCCATCCCCGCTATTCGCAGGCCTGGCGAGCGATCCCTTTATGTACTTCGTCCATTCGTACTACGTGGTGCCCCGCGACCAAGGTGTGATTGTCGCCGAGGCCAGCTACCCAGTGCCCTTTACAGCCGCCGTGGGACGCGAAAATCTATTCGCCACGCAGTTTCACCCCGAGAAAAGCCAGCAGCAGGGGCTGCAGATCCTGCGAAACTTCGCCCAGCTGCCGCTGTGAAATCCGGCCAGAGCGCGTGTTTACAGGTCGCGCGACGCCGGGGGACGCCCCTTCATCTTCGACCTTAAGGCGGCAATGACTTCGGGCGGCACGAAGCGGGCCAACTCCGAGTCGTCGGCAATGGGGGCGATCTGTTTGATGAGCGAGCTGGAGACGTGCGCGAATTCGGCGTCAGCCAGCAGGACGACTGTTTCCAGGCCAGGATCGAGCTGACGATTGGCCATCATCATCGTGATTTCGGTCTCGAGATCCGTGAGCGGGCGCACGCCGCGGATCATGACCCGCGCGCCGCATTTGCGGACAAAATGCACGGCCAGCCCCGAGAACTCCTGCACCTCGACATTGGCAAAGGGCTCGGTGACCTGACGCACGAGTTGCTCGCGCTCTTCCGGCGTGAAGAGAGGGTCTTTGCCGGCGTTGACGCCAATCCCCACGATGAGTCGATCCACTAACCGGCTGGCACGTTGAATGACGTTCAAGTGCCCGAGCGTGATCGGGTCGAAGGAGCCGGTATAAACGGCGACGCGGGGATCGGTCGGCGACATGCTAAACCACCGCGAGAAACCAGAGGGGCGAGCCAGGCCGGTCGATGGCCTGTAGTTCGATCATGGCCGCGCCCGCGTCGAATTGCAAATCGGGCCGCGAAAGAAACAGTCCCGATGCTTGCCTAGCGCATGATGAAGCAGCTTAGTAGCTTCACTTCTTTTGCCGACGCCTTAAGCCAGGCGAGCAGGCTGGCGTTACGATTTCTTCGCCTTTGCGGCCTTGGCCGGTTTTGCGGCGGCTGGGCTAGCGCCCTTGGCACTCTTGATGGCGGCCGAGAGTCGCGACTTCGTCCGGGCCGAGGCGTTGGCATGAATGACACCCCGGGCGGCTGCCTGATCCAGCTTCTTTGTCGCCTCACGCAGTGCCGTGGTCGCCGCTTCGACATCCCCCGCCGCCACCGATTCACGCACCTTACGCACCTGCGATTTCAGCACGCTACGGGCGGCACGATTGCGGGCACGACGGGCAACGTTTTGACGCAGACGCTTCTTGGCACTTTTCGTAGTCGGCATACGGGGCGTATCACTATGAACGGGAGGGAAACGCGGCGACAACAGTCGGGGCCAGCCGCCAGGCCGCGGAATCCTTCGCGGCGGCTAACCTGCGGACTCGCCATCTTCCCTTAATCGGGTCAGTTTGTCCAGCAGGTCTGGGACGTCTTTGTAGCTAAAATCCATGCCCGCCAGCTCGGTCAGGTACTTCTCCGCCGTATCCAGGTTCTTAAGCGCAAACGCCAGCTTCCCTGCCCGGTAAAGTGCCAGCTTGCGCTGTTCTGGCTCGCGGTCGGACGTGTCGGTCACGGCCGCATCGTAGTTGCTCATAGCCAGCTTGTACTGCTTGATCGCCTGGAAGCACTCACCCAATCCCAGCGCGATGGCCCCCTTGCGTTTCGTGTCGGCGCGAGACTCCTGGAACAACTTAATCGCCTCGGGGAAGATCTTGGCACGCTGCAAGCGCAGGGCAAGCTCGAACTTCAAGGCGGCGTTTTCCGGATAGCGTTCTGACCGGCTGCGATAAACCTCGAGCTCGGTGCGATTCAGCGCGTCGGCCATTTGCCGCCACAGTTCGACCGCTTCGGTCGTCTTTTCGGTCTGAGCTTTCTTTTGAGCGATTTCCAAGTCCTTGCGAGCGCGCCGGAGTTGCACGTCTTCGAGCCGCTCGCGGGTCGTGATTTCGCCGCCCGACACTTCCAGAGCCTTGGCCAACACTTTCTCGGCTTGTTCCAGGCGGTCATGCCGCAAG
>CAMFLN010000672.1 GCA_945957305.1 uncultured Planctomycetaceae bacterium
GCGACGTCCCCCTTGCCGTCCTTGCGCAGGAAGACGCACTTGGCCAGGAATTCGAGATTGACCTGGTGGACGATGCCGACGGCCGGAGGAACCACGCGGAAATTATTGAACGCCTTTTGACCCCAGCGAAGGAATTCGTAGCGCTCTTGGTTGCGGCTGAATTCCAGGTCGATATTCAAGTCGAGCGACGACGACTCGCCAAAGTGATCGACTTGCACTGAGTGATCGATCACCAGGTCGACCGGGATCAGCGGGTTGATCTTCTTCGGATCGCCGCCCAGACGCTGCATCGCGCCGCGCATCGCGGCCAGATCGACTACACACGGAACTCCGGTGAAGTCTTGCAGGACGACGCGGGCTGGCTTGAAGGGGATTTCGACGTCTTGCTTGCTGGTGGTGGACCAGTGTGCGAGCGCTTCGACGTCGGCTTCGGTCACTTCATAGCCGTCGCAGGTGCGCAGCGCCGCTTCGAGCAGCAACCGGATGGAGAAAGGAAGTTCCGAAATTTTGCCCAGGCCGCGCTCTTCGAGCTTCGACAGGCGGTAAATGCCCGCCTCGCCTGAGCCGGTATTAAATGTGCCTCGCGCTCCGAACGGATCATGCTTGCGCGACGTGGCGCTCATGTCGAGAACTTCCTTCGTTGGTGGATTGCAAAATCGTCAAAGAGTGCCTTGCCGCCCTGGCGCGGATTTTAACACTCGGCGAGCGCTTTGTCTGGGGCCTGAGGGGATCGCGGACGATGAATTATCGACCTTTCGCCCTAAAACAAACAGAATCCGTCCGGGAGTATTGAAGATGTAAATCCTGGACCTGGATTATTGCCTCCAACTCCCCTCGAAAAGCTTGCAGCCAGGGGACCAGCGTGACCGCGGAGGCAAGAGCCGCTGCAGGCCGCCGCGGCCGCCGAACATTCGCGATAAAGGGTCCGTCCGGCAGGATTGTCCCAACGCGACGCCGTGACGGTCGGTCCGATTTGACGGGCGAACTAGAGTTGCAACGGTGATTCATTCGACCGGCGTAGGGATGTCATGGCCGGCCCCAGGCGGGACCATTGATGTCTGGGTCTCCACAAGGACGTGGCCCATGGCAACGCGTTTCTTCGACCTTGCGAGGCAGGACCTGAATTATGGCTGAGACGATACCCCCGGATGTAGCGCATAGCGGATTCGAAAACAGCACGGTCCCCTCGCTGGTCGGCGCGCGGGCGGAACACACCAGCGAATCATCGCACGCTGCGGAGCAAGCGGCCGTCGGCTCCGGCGAGGCCTCGAGCGATGCGCGGCTCGACCAGTTGTTGCATCGCATCAACCAACTGCGCGTCGGAGTGGCCACCCCGCCGGCGGCGGTTGAGCGTGCGGCGCAGGACGAGAACGTGTTTTTTCCGGTCGAGCCGAGCAATTGGAGCGCGACGCAGCTCAACGAGTCCGAGGTCGAAGCGCTGTGCATGAAGTTCCTGTTGGCCTGCGGCTCGGCGACGGGCATCGAAGTGGCCGACCAGGTGAAATTGCCATTCAAGCTTGTCGAAGGCCTGCTGCACCAGTTGAAGACCGACCAAATGGTCTACTACCGCGGCACGTCGACGATGGGAGATTATCAATACCAGTTGACCGATATGGGTCGCGAGCGTGCCCGGCGCTTTTCCGAGCATTGCGCCTATTTCGGCTCCGCTCCGGTGTCGTTGTCCGACTATATCGACAGCGTGGGCGCACAATCGCTGACCAACCAGCACCCCACGGCCGAGGATTTACGCCGCGCTTTCAATGATTTGTTGCTTAACAAAAGGATTCTGGATCGGCTCGGGCCGGCGATCAATTCCGGTCGCGGGCTGTTCCTTTACGGGGCCCCAGGCAATGGCAAGACGAGCATTGCCGAACGCGTGACCAGTGCGTTTGGCGCCTACATCTGGATCCCGCGCACGATCGTCGTCGACGGCGAGATCATTCGCCTGTACGACCCGGTGAACCACGACGAAGCGCCGCTCGAACAGCGCGAAGGGCTGGTCAACGACAACAAAGTCGACGCCCGCTGGGTACGTATCCGCCGGCCGACGATCGTGGTGGGTGGTGAATTGACGATGTCGGCGCTCGAGGTGACGGTCAACTCCTCGACGAGCATCTGCGAAGCGCCGCTGCAACTGAAAAGCAACTGTGGCATTTTGGTGATCGACGACTTCGGCCGCCAGCGCATGAGCACCGACGAGCTGTTGAATCGGTGGATTGTACCGCTCGAAAAGCGCTACGATTTTCTGAACCTTCCCAACGGGAAAAAAGTGCAGGTACCGTTCGATCAGTTGATTATTTTTTCAACCAACCTGCAGCCGAAGGACCTGGTCGATGACGCGTTCTTGCGTCGTATTCCGTACAAGATCGACGTAGTTGATCCCAGCGAGCAGGAGTTTCGCGAGCTGTTCGAGATGATGGCGCCGCGGTTGGGATTTCAGTACAACGACGCGGCGGTCGACTACCTGATTGACCAGCACTACCGGCCCCTCAATCGTCCCTTCCGCTGTTGCCAGCCGCGCGACTTGCTGTTGCAAATCCGCAATCACTGCCTGTATCAGGACCAGCCACCCGAGATGACGCCGGAAAACTTCGACTTCGCGGTGGCCAATTATTTTGCCATCATGTAAGCGATTCTTCGTGGCTGTGCGGCCCGGCGCAATAATTCCCTTTCGCCGACGAACTGGTATTGGCCGGTTGATTGTTGCTGAGACTCCTCGCGCGCAGGGATCATTATGAGCCGCCCCGCATATTCTGCGATTTCGTCAGCGGCGTGCGCCCGTGTCGTGGCATGTTTCGCGGTGCTCGGCGGATTGTTGATCGCCAGCGACGTGCGTGGGGCCAGCCAGTTTCCCGCGCCCACGGGGCCGTGGAAATGCGGCCGCGCAACTTTCCAGTGGCGGGATGACTCGCGACCGGAAGCATGGACCGACGAAACCGACGATCACCGCGAACTGCTGGTTACCCTTTGGTATCCGGCGAGCCCTGACCCCGCGGCCAAGCCCGGAGCCTACGTCCCGAGGATCGACAGACTACCGCACGTCAAGCCATTCGATCTCAAAGTGGCCCAATCGATGGTCAGTCATGCCTATGACGATGCGCCGCTCGCGGCGGACGAACGGCCATGGCCCGTACTCGTGTTTTCGCCAGGGGCGGGCGCTTCCCCTTATCACTACGCGGCTTTCCTCGAAGAGATGGCCAGTCACGGTTACGTCGTGGCGGCGATAGATCCGAGCTACGAAGGGGTGGGGCAGGTCCTGCTCGATGGCAGGGCGTTCGCAGCGACCGCCGAAATGTTTCGGCCGAACCCTGCC
>CAMFLN010000673.1 GCA_945957305.1 uncultured Planctomycetaceae bacterium
AGCGTCGGCATGGCCAAAGCTTCCGCAGCACATTCAAGAAGCGATTATCACTCTCGCTTCATCCGTTCTTCCACGGTGATGTCCGGCGGCTCATTTGTCAATTGCCATGCGCAAGTACGCTCCGCCTGACGCGTCGAGATCAATCGACAGTATGTCGGCTGCGGTGACCAACGATTCTCGCCGCGAGAATCCGTGCTTGGCTCGGGAATCGTCCGTCCAAATCTCGGTCCGGAAACGACCCGGACTTAGGAAGTCCAAAGGCAGTGTGAGGGACCGTTTTTCTTGGTCGGTCATTGCTCCGACGTGCCACACGTCCCCGTGCCGCCGGGCGATAGCTACGAACTCGCCAACCGATGCGGCCGCAACTCGGGTGTCGTCCCAAGTCGTCGGGATCTTCACCAATACGGGCAATGCCGGATTTCCCGCATACGCGGTGGGCGAGTCGGCCACCATCGACATATGGTTTTGGTACACGACGTAGCTGGCCAGTGTCCGACACGGCGTGCCCATTACGACCGGCGCCCGCTGTCGAGGCTTAAACGCCTCGGGTTTAACCGTTCGGAACGAGCCTTGGTGGAAGTCGAGCGGTCCGGCCAACATTCGAGTGAATGCCACAATCACCTGGTGTTCAGGCGGGCAGCCGAGCATGTCCCATTTGTTGTATTCCAGATTCAGCACTCCTTCATGGATCAGCAGGTTAGGATAGGTCCGCTCCAATCCAGTCGGTTGCGGACACCCGTGCAGTGTGACGGTGAGTTGGTTTTCGGCGGCCAGCTTCACCGCGGAACGAATAAAGCGGTTCATCTCCTGGTCGTCCCGGTCCATAAAGTCGAGCATTACTCCCTCAACACCCCACTGCTTGTAGAGGGGAAACGCCTTCGCCATATACTTTTCGGCGGCTCCCCAGTGCATCCACATTCGCAACCGGACGCCCTTTTGCTGGGCGTATCTCAACACCTCGGGCAGATCGATGTCGGGTAGAGCGCTGGTTGGGTCCGCTCCTTCATAAGGGACAATCGTCCCTCCGTACCACGCTATATTGTCCACCCCGTCGAGCGAATGGTATTCGATTCCGTTCGCCGCGCAAAAGTCGAGATAGTATTTGGCCGTGGCGGTGTTTAGCCCTGGCTTGAAGTCCACGCCATCAAGCACGAAGCCGTTCCACCAGGGGAAAGTCGTTTTGCCCGGCTTGATCCACGACTCGTCCTTCACGGCGCACGGCTTGCTCAAATTGAGAATGAGGTCTGATTCAATGAGTTTGCCGGCCCTGTCGGCAATCGCCACGACACGCCAAGGAGACTCATGCGGCAATTTCGCTCGAACGGCAAGTTTCGGATCCTTGGGCAGCGGCGACAGTCGGGCCGATAAAGTGTGCGAATCGCCAGGTGTGGACGCCAGGTACAATCCAGCGAACTCGTCTACGTCGGCTTCCATGACCGCGGCCCATCCGCCGCCAGGGCGTTCGACGAGGAGCGGTAGGCCGAGCAGCCACTCTGCCGGAAGCTCGGCCAGGTGTCGCAACTGATACCGTTTTTCGTGCGAAGTGGTAAAGCCATTCAGGGGTAGCGCATACCCCCGGGTGCCGGCAGAGAATGAGAATTGGGTGCGCTCCTCCTTGATCGCTAGTTCGGTCCATCCTTGCTGTGCCGGAAATTCATACCGAAACGCGACTCCATCGTCATAGGCACGCAAAACTAAATTCCATCGCCTATTTGGTTTCGTCGTTTCGCGCAGATGGATCGTTGTCTCAGCTGCCCGGCCAACGACTTGCCTCCGCTTTCCTGGAAACTGAATGTATTCGTCTTGGATCGATCGTGTTTCGACCTTTAGGACCTCGCATGGTCCGCCAAGGAGCTCGCCCCCTGACAAGTCGAATCCAAGCCGAGACCAAGCGACAATCTCGGTACTCTCCCCGGAGATTCGGAAATGAGGCACCTCCTCGCTGTTGCCGTCCTTTCGTAAGGCGAACTCGATGGAACAATCGCCATGGGGCGATCGGCACACGGCAAGTGTGGCGGCCCGGGCGTCGCTTATCGCCGTTCCGCACAGGAAAGCCATGCCCGTCGCAATCATTTTCCAATGCATCAGTGAAACTCCGATCTGATCTCAGAAAACTCCGGACGGAGTCCTATTTTAGTCAGTGTCAGCGGGGTACGTGACCTGCTGGCCGCGAACTCTGGCCATGGGCGTGAGACGATGGGACTTGGCATTTGCAACGCCCATGATATCTCGAACCTCGTAACCGCGTGCAGTCAGTGCGTCGGCGATCAGTGACCGATGACAACGCCACGGGACCGCCTCGGCGCACATGATGGCCGTCGGCTTCTCGGCGGCGAGTGTGAGTAGCTTGTCCAAGGCCTCGGCGAAAGGCGGTGTTTGCATGTAGTCAGCAAAGCCACGGAACGATGCGTTGCGCCATCCGGCATTGATCGAGTCGGGACGCGCGTGGCGCAACCCCCCCAGCATTTTCATGTGTCGGTAGCTGAGATGCCGATTGTGTAAGGCCTTGCTGAGCGTTTCGCGATTGAACTGCGGATTGTGTCGAGAGCGCGGAATGGTTCGCACATCGACCAATCGCTTCACCCCGTGCGCACGCAAGATTTCCACGAGTTCAGCGAGACTGCGTGTCGAGTGCCCCACCGTATAGATGATCAGCTTTCGCCTTTTCATCAGTTTGGACCTCCCCAAAACGCGTGTGCAGGCACGGCGTCTCAATGGCTGATGTTCGCATTGCGGTTTGCTTGCGATACAGCAATGCCTTTGAGCTTCTCGTGAGTTGACCATTGTCCAAATTGTTGCACGCCATGGCTCATGCCAGTTCGTGCGGCAGGCTCGGACATGAGCTTGATTCCCTTCTGCATCGCATGACGCCACATTTGCTCCAGCTCGACGGAAAATTCGGGGTCGTGCTGGGCGAGCGCTTCACACAGGGCGTCAAGCCAGAGTTCGTAGTGCCTCGGCTTAACATTCAGAGATCGGTGCCGTTCCGCCAGATGTTCGATGGCAGCGCGGCCGGATTCCGATTGCGAGAACATTAACATCTCCAATAGCGATTCTCGGAGCATCAGTATCTGATGAGGGAACTCAGTCCGGGCAAACATTGGCGGAATCTCGGGCGATTTGCTCAAGAAGAGACGATAGAATGTGCCGAACACTTCTCCCGATTCACGAGCGCGGTGATAACTGGCGACGACTTTCTTGAACGGCGGCTCCTGATCACGCGGTGAGTCCATTGATCATCCCTTCGTGCCATTGGGCCGTTCGTGGGCTTGCGTATAACATCAGAGAGCACGAAAAGTGTGCTAT
>CAMFLN010000674.1 GCA_945957305.1 uncultured Planctomycetaceae bacterium
ATCCGGATGAATGCAATTCATTGAAGGCATTGCCGCCGACAAGAATGCCGTTGGCGCCGGTATCAAGCAGGAACGTGTTCGAGAATTCGGGCCCCAGGTTGGTTCCCGTGTTGGGATCGACCACAGCCACGGCGACGCGCGGCTGATCCAGGGCGATACCGTCGGCAGCGCCCAGCATGATATAAGGGCTGCCCGCGTGGAGCTGCAGCGGCGCCCCCAGCAGAGCGATGACAAGCCAGATCGAGTACCAAGCGCGGCGAAAGAAGTTCGTCAGGTAACAGCAGCGCATCGCGCGACACACGATCCTTTGAACGGTGTGCCCGCAGCCTGCATTGAGGCTGGCAATTTGGCGATTGGACGCACCCCCGTCGCGTCTGGCACACCGGGGATTTTAGCCAAACTCTGCGACCGTGTCGCGTCGCCGTCACCCACTGCGGCCGCCGGGGTCAGTCGTCTGCCGGGGTATCGGAACCGGGGCGAAGTTTCGTTGGTTGCCAATCGTCCGCTAGCGGACCCGGGAGTGCCAAAGTGGTTAAAGAGTGGCAGAGTTTGCGGACGATAGTGGCTGTATCGCGTGTAGCGGTTATTCCGCATATGCCGATCAACCAGGATCTCCGGGGGGGGATGCATGTCTACCAAGGCGACGATAGCCCTGTGCATTTGGGCCTTATTGTGTCCGCTATCAATGGCTGACGAGGGGTACCTCAGTCGGTCAGTCACGGCTGCCGCGATTGCACGCACGCAAGGCGAAGAGACGCTCGAAGAACAACCGCGGGAATGGGAGGACGAGGCCGACGACAAACCTCTAGTAAAAGAGGTGCAAAAGTCGTCGCGCAAAGCGGCTAGCAAGCCGGCGCCCAAGGCCGTTCGCACCTCATCGCACAAGACCGTGCATCAAGTCGCCAACAAGGCGGGCACCAAGAAACAGATCGATGAATCGATCGTCGATCCTGCGACCGATCCGGTGGCAGAACCTCTGCAAGATTCGATGACCGAGACGGCGCCTCCGTCGGTGACGGAAACGGTCGACGAATCGCTGCTGGGAACCTTGGGCGAAACCGAGACGGTCCTGACGCCCATGGCTGACTTGGACGGCGTGGCTTGCGGCGGCAGCGGTTGTTGCAAACAAAAATGTTGTTTGACTCCGTGCACCGATTTCTTCCGGCAGCGCTGCTTCGTCTTCGGCGATTTCCTGTATCTGAAGGCGTTCGGTCCCGACCTGGTGCATGCCACGCAGCAAAACGCCGCCCCGGCGGGCCAAGGGACCGTGCCCTACGGCAACGCACAAAACTTGATGCAACCGTGGCAGCCGGCGTTTCGCGTCGGCGGCGGATACGCCTTCAATAATTGCTCGTCGATCTCGGTCAGTTACATGCAGTTCTTCAGCAACGTGTCAGACACGTTGGATCTGCCCACTACCACGAACTTCGGCAGCGTTGTGTCTTCGGTGCTCGCACCGGGCACGGTGAACTCAGGCACCACCTTCTCGCGGATTAGCGCCGTGTCGAGCGTCAACTTTCGCGTAGCGGATTTGATGTACAACCGGCTCATCTTCGGTACGCCGACCGCCTATCTGAATTGGAGCGCCGGCGTGCGGTACGGTCATCTGCATCAGAACTTCGAACAGGATGCACAGTTCGCTCAGCCGAACAATCCCCAATTCACCACGTCGAGCATCAATTTCGACGGCGTCGGCCCGCGTGTAGGACTGGACGGTCGCCGACGCTTGGGCTGCGGAGGTTTCTCGGCCTACGGCCAGGGATCGATCACTACCTTGTTTGGCGAAACGGTCACTGGTTACAGCCAGACCGACACGCTGACCACGGCCCTGTTGGCCAGCAGCAACATGCAAAGCTTCCGCGTGCTGCCGCTCCTGGACTGTGAGTTGGGTTTGTCGTGGACCAGCTGTGGCGGCCACTTGCGAGTTGGGGGCGGCTACTACACCGCGTTCTGGTTCAACGCGATCACCACCCCTCAATACATCTCCGCGGTGCAAAACAATCACTTTATCAGCATGGGGGATACGGTGACATTCACCGGTGCCGTGGTCCACGCCGAAGCTCGCTTCTAAGGTCTCCCTCGGCTGCCTGATGGCAGCACGACAAGAACCTGGTCACGAAAAACATCTCGCCCCGCGGCAGCAAGCGGCTGTCAGCGGGGCGAATTCGTTTTTCGCCCCGCTTTTTCCGGATACCCCGCCAGGTGACTGGGCTTCGAAAGAGCCCGATGTGTCGCGGGTAATCGTCGGGCGCATCCAGGGCAGGGTTCTAAAACTGCCGCCGACTTGCTCTCCTCGTCTTGGTCGCGGAAGAGGGCTCTGTGGGGGTCTCGAAACCTGGGTTCGGCCCACTTAAACCGGTCTCGCCGGTTGACTTATGAGCTACGGCGCGATACCGTCCTACCTAAATTGCCTGATTTACCAAACCGGGGGACTCATGGGCAGTCTTCGGTAGGGTCGCGCGCGGAGTTCACACCACATGATTATGCCTCAGCGTCGTCGTTTGTTGATTACTTCTGGACGCGTTGCGCCGCAACGATTGCGGAAGATTCGCCCCAGCAGGGTAAATCCCCTGCGCGGCCTCGAAGCACTCGAAGCCCGCGTCATGCTGAGCATCACGCCCGCGCCCGAAATCGTGGCAAACCAGGTCGTGACGGGCTTTTCGGTCGGATCGGCCTTCATAGTTAATGGCGACCTGGACTTCCCAGGAGAGAATGACACGTTCGTCCTCAAGCGCGACGCGTCGGACAATTCAAAGCTCGATATCACCGTCAACGGCTCGACGCAGCAGGTAGCGCTGTCCGATTTTACGCAGATCAATGTCAACGGCCTTGGCGGCAACGACACGCTGATGGTCGACTCGTCAAATGGCTTGATCCCGTGGCAGATTCAGTACGACGGCGGTACCGGCTTCAACAAGTTGCAGCTCTTGCAAACCGACGGCGATATCCAGGCAGTGGATAGTTACAGCCCCGGGCCCACTGTGGGACAAGGCACGAGCGTCATCACGGGGCTGAGCGGGACACAAGCCATCTTCTTTCAAAATCTGGCTCCGGTGCTCGATGTCGTCCCCTCGTTGAGTTTGATCGTCAACGGTACGCCGGCAAACAACGCGATCAACTACACCAATGGCACGATCAACACTTCGTCCAATGGCGCCGTGACCGTCGACGAACAGGAAGTCATCGAGTTTTCGAACAAGACGAACCTGACCATCAATGCGCTAGCCGGCGACGATGTTATCAACCTGAACTTCCAGCCTGTTTCTTTGCTTCTTCCGCCGTTCAGGCCGACTGGCTTGACG
>CAMFLN010000675.1 GCA_945957305.1 uncultured Planctomycetaceae bacterium
GCCAAGGTGTTTGTCATTTCGACAGTCGCGAATCAAAAAGTGTTTTGGTTTGCGATCTAGTTCCTGATGTCTGTGCGGTGTGTTTCAGAAGCGACCTGCACGTAACTACCAGGTAAAGAGCAGTTATGCCTACCGATCTCGAACAGTTGCAAGCCATCAAGTCCCAAACGCTGGCCATCATCGCCGAACTGACGGCCGCGCCCAAGCCGACGTACGCGATCGACGGCCAGCAAGTGGCGTGGGCCGAGTATCTGGCACACCTGCGGCAAACCGTGGCCTGGTGTGACGAGCAGATGGCAGCGCTCGACGCCTGCGAGATAAAGTCGCGCGGATTCAGCTGAACCTGTGCTGTTTGTCCGTCGGCTCGAACCTGGGCAGTGCACGCGCCATCGTGTGCGGTTGGCTTGGCCACTGTCGTGAGTGAAGCAAGCGCGAACGTGCCGCTAGCGCGGTAAGACGAGAGGACTGTTTTTCATGTCGCCCACATTTGATCCCCGCGACGACCTGGCCTGTTGCGACGGGCTCGAGACGGTGACCCTCTCGTCTCCCGGTGGTGAGTCAGCGACGGAGGTGACCGGCGCCCTGCGTCGCCGCGCTGAACGTCATGAAGCGGAGCCGAGCGACGGCAAGTACGCCGCGGCCGAAGTCACCTGGCATTTGCCCGCCGCACAGCTCGCGGCCGAGCCGCAGATCGGCGCGACGGTGACCGACGCGGCAAGTGTGAGTTACGTCGTGCTCTCCGTCGAACGGGCTAGCCTCGGTGGTCGCTGGGTCTGTCGCAGCCGCGCGTTGATTGTCGGTGGATATCTCGACCAGCGCATCACCTTGCAACAGGCGACTTGGACCAAGTCGCCCGACGGCGTGCAGGTTCCCACCTGGCACGATGTGTATGCCAACCTGCCGGCCAGAATCCAACCACTGCGCGGCGACATCGAGATGGAGTACGACCGGCGATTGACACGAGTGACTCACAAGATCTTTGTCGCCCAGCAATTTGTGATCGACCACACGTTTCGAGTGCGGGCCGGCGAAGAGCTGTATCGCGTGCTCGGATTCGAACAGCCGCAGCGGATCGACGTGGCGCCGGCGATTCTCGTGGCGCAGGTGTCTGGAGCCACTGTGTGAGGGCGATTGCGGCCGAATTGCAAGTCGCGAGAAAATGTAGCGATAGGCGGTAGCAAAAAAATGGGGTTGGAACGAGCCATTCATGAACGTTGGGCCACGGATTACTTGCTCTGCGCGCTGGTGCCCGTTGACCGGCTGACGACTGGCGTGCCGCGCGGCGACACGAGCTTTCCGTATGTCGTGCTGACGCGGGCCGAGGATCAGGTGCTGGCCCGCACCAGCAGTGGAACCTCGATCGCCCGATCGCTGCTGCGGTTTTCCATCTGGGTTGCCGGGCTGGAGCAGGGGCAAGAGATCGCTCGGGCCGTCGCGCGTCGCTTTGACCGTGCCGATTTTCCCCTCTCAGGGGGCGGCGTTTTGAACATGCAACGCGTCGCTACGGCTCAGTCACAGGCCGACGACAGCTCCTGGCGACTCGAGGTCGATTATGCCGTGACCCATCGTCTTCAAGCTCCTGGCGTCCTCGGCTGACGCGAAAACAGCGGAAGGAATTTCTTGGATTATCAAGGCAAGGGAAGTTCATGACACAGGCACTCTCCACACAAATCAGCGCTTCGATCGCTTGGTTGTTTCAGGACACGCTCGGCCTGACCACGATCGCTGACGCATCTCGACTGGCCTTTGACGCGCAGCTCGACGACGGCGAGGACGCCGGGCAGGCGAACCTGGTCTGGCACGACCTGCGCACGGTCGCAGCAGGTGGGCACGATGACCTCGTTCTCTCGGCGCTACCACAGACGATGTTCGGCAACGCCCTGTCGTTGGAGTTCGCCGCCGTCAAGGCGCTCTGGCTCGTGAACATCACGCCGACCGCGGGCGCGCAGCTACTTGTCGGGGCAGCCCCCTCTGCCGCGTGGAGTGCGCCGTTCGGCGCAGCCACGCACCAGGTGCGCGTGCCGGCTGACAGTCCACTGCTGCTGGTGAACAAGCAAGCGGGCTGGCCGGTTACGAATGGTTCGGCGGATACGCTCCGCCTCAGCAATCCTGGCAGCGACAGCGTCGATTACAAGATTGTGCTCATCGGCACGCGATTCTGATCCCCTCAATCCTGACTCTGCTCATGGCCCCGAGAATTTGGAGACGCGCCAGATGGCGACTATCAGCGGAAAGAATGGCAAGGTCTTGATCGGCGGCACACCGCTGGCCGAGATCACCGACTGGACGTTTCACGCCACGAGCCTCAATCACGCGTATGCAAGTTCATCGACCGGCGGTTATCGCCGACGCGTGGCCGGTGTCAAGGATGGCGGGGGGAGCATCGGTTTCAAGCTCGATCCGGCCGCGCCGATTACGGACGATTTCGATGAAGGCTCGGCGGTGACGCTGCTCCTGTATCTAGACGCCACGCGTTACTACAGCGTGCCAGCTCTGATCGACGCAATTCAGCTCGCGGTCGACATCTCCAGCGGCGACGTACTGGGCGGGACGGCCACCTTCTCGGCCAATGGACCGTGGACCAAGCCCAACTATGGATCGTAAGGAGCGTGCCGTGGGATCTTTGTCAGACGTGACCGCCGCACCGCTGATGATTGTAGTGGCTGAGCGCCGGTATTTAATGTCGCCGCTGACGCTGGCCGATTACGGCACGATCGAACAGGCCATCCTGGCCGAGCGCAGCACGGCACATGACGCCGTGGCGATGATGGCCATTTCCTGCGAGGACCAGGCCTCGGCGCCGCCCGAGGTGTCGCCCCGGGAAATGGCGCAATGGTTGAGTAGCAGGGCCGGTCTCGCGCTCACTCTGTGGCTTGTGCTGCGCAAGCAACATCCCGAGCTGACCTGGGAAACCTGCAACGCGCTAGTCGAGGCTGAACCGGATCGTGAGCGGCTCGAGTACGAATTGGATCGTGCCGGCGGATTGCCGCCGGGAAACTCCCAGGGCCAGGTTTGCCCTCGCACGTGGACGAGGATGAACCTGGCCCAGCACGGCAAGACGCGTCGCCTACGCGCAGGCAGGATTGGTCCGCGGCTTTTTGCCGCTTGACGCACAAATACGGCTGGTCGCCGGCTGAAATTGCTCGGCTCACGCCGGCGCAGTTCTCTCTGTACCTAGATCAGGCCAGCGACGACGCAGTGCAGTGGATGTCCCCCAGCGAAGCGCGAGCTCTGCGAGCGCAACGCGCGTGCTGATGAACGTGACTCGCGAAGAAAGTCAAACGATGGATCAGAGC